>JAADHA010000015.1 GCA_013152105.1 Oligoflexia bacterium
ATCTGGGCCTTGGTGTTCTTCGTGTTCACCGTCAGGCCGAGCTGTGCGGCGACCGCCAGCAGTTCAGCCTTTTTCATGCTCTTGGTCCAATGCACGTCGGCAACCGGTTCAGCCGGCGCTTCAGCAGCAGCAGCGGGCTCGACAGCAGCCGGTTCAGCCGCCGCTTCAGCCGCCACTTCAGCAGCAGCAGCAGCAGCCGCGTCAACAACCGCTCCAACAGCCGCCTCGGCCACCGCTTCAGCATCAGCAGCCGCTTCAAGAGCCGCTTCAAGAGCCGCCTCAGCCGCGTCAGCCGCCTCAGCCGCCTCAGCCGCCGCCGCTTCCATCTCTGCGGGATCGGTCGGGACCAGCTCGGACGCTTCGAGCAGCCACTCCAGGGTCTTCTCTTCCATGATGCGGGTGCGTAGGACGTCGAATGCCTGTTCACGCTGGAGATAGGCGCGGATCGCCTCGACCTGCTGCCCTCGACTCTCGGCGATCTCGGCGATCTTGGCGTCCAGATCGCCGTCAGCCACTTCGATGCCTTCCTGGCGGGCCACGGCCGACAGGATGACGCTGGCCCGCGCCGCGAAGAGTGCCCGACCCCGAAGATCCGAGACCTCGGCGTCGGTGAAACGGATGGAGCGCGGGTCCTGGCCCGCGTAGGCCCGGCGAACCTTGAGTTCTTCAACCAGGGCTTGGAACTGCTCGTCGATCATGCCCTCGGGCACAGCGAAGCCGTTTGCGACGACCAGTTGCTGCAAGAGCGCCACCCGCGCTTCGTTGCGAGAGGCTTCGTCGGCCTGTTCCTGCAAGCGCATCCGCAGCGCCGCGCGCATGCCCTCGGCGCCGCCTTCGTACTTCAGTTCGGCTGCCAGGTCGTCGCTGAGCTCGGGCACGACCATGGTCTGCATGCCCAGCACTTCTACCTCGGCCAGGACTTCCTGGCCTTGGAGCTTCTCGATCTGCGAGCTGGCGTCGATGCTCACGGTCTCGGACTTCTTGTCGCCCTTCTTCAGGCCCAGCAGGAGGGTCTCCACACCGGGATAGAAGCGCTCGCCCTGGGTCAAGATCATGGTGCCGGCGTCGTCCGCCAGGACTTCGTCACCCGCCGTCAGCTTGAGGGCGGCCAACACGCGATCCCCCAGCTCGACGGGGCGGTCCTGCGTGACCTCGGCGATGCGGGACTGCCCCTGGAGGAGGCGGTTGACCGCGGCATCCACATCGACATCCCGCACTTCCACCGCCGGGTACGCCACCCGGAGTCCCCTGTAGTCGGAGAGCTCCACCTGGGGCTTGATATCCACACCGATCACGAAGGTCAGCTCGGCGCTGGACGTGACCGGACCCTGCTCTTCGAGGGCCGGCTGGCCAGCCACGTCCAGGTCCAGGGCCGCTTCGCGGAAGGCCTGCTCGATCAGGCGAGCGCTGACATCGCTGGTGACCTGCTTGCCGAAGCGAGCTTCCAAGACCTTGCGGGTCGCCTTGCCCGGACGAAAGCCAGGGATGCGGGCGCGCTTCTTCAAGCCGCTGTAGGCCGTGTCGAGTTCCGAGCGGACATGGTCGGCCGGGACGGTGAAGCGCAGCCGGCGCCGGATCGGGGAGAGTTCTTCAATCTGAAGGTCGTACTGCACTGTGTCCTCGATGAGTTTGGTCACGCGCCGTTTTTCATCGGCCCCAGGTGGGACCAGGCGATCGACGCGGACGGGGGATGCGGACATCTGGGTGGGAGGGATGCGAGAAGGGGGACTCGAACCCCCATGGGTTGCCCCACCGGATCCTAAGTCCGGCGCGTCTACCAGTTCCGCCATTCTCGCGAGCTATCACCCGCGGTGAGCAGCGGTGATCCGGCCCTAGCGGTTCTTGGGTCCCTTTGAACACGCCCCAGGCCGCACGGCAAGTAGAGCGCGTCCGGCGAGGGATGGATTCACCCCGGCGGAGGCGAAATTGACGCGACCGGAGCGACGATATCGCTCCGGTCGGTCGAGATGGTGGGCCCAGCAGGAATCGAACCTGCAACCTGCGGATTAAGAGTCCGATGCTCTGCCTAGTTGAGCTATGAGCCCGTCTTGAAGGGGAAGGAAGGGGGAGAGGAGAGGGGAAGGTTGAAAGTAGGAGGGGGTGAGTGATGGGAATCGAACCCACGACATCCAGGACCACAACCTGGCGCTCTAACCAACTGAGCTACACCCACCACGAGGTCCGGCAGAGCCGGTGCTGTCTCTTGAGAGAACGATGCGGCCCGCTCTCGCGAACCCGGTGAGTGGGCTGGCTGGCCGACGCGCCGCACGCTTCTATTCAGTTGCCGCAGACTGGCAAGCCTCAACTGCCGATCTTGATCCGCTGAGGCGACCAGCGCAGCGGCAGAGGAAGGTCCACTCCCGGAGGAAGCCAGGGGAGCGACAACACGGTCGACAGGATGGTGCGCGCGGCCAGGTCGGCATCGGGTGGCGCGGCGCCTGGGAGACAGGCCAGCAGCCAGGCGGTTGTCAGGGGGTCCTCGGCAATAGGGAGCGCGTCGAGGGGCGGACCCAGAGGCGGCTCGATCTGGTCCAGCGAGGCCGGCAAGACTGGCGTAGCGATCGGCAAAGCAGGTAGCAGCGTCCACGGTCCCGGCATCGGGTCCGCCAACTCGCCCATGGCCACCAGCAGCCGCAGCGGTTGCTGCCAGGTCGGGTTCGGTTCCCAGGGTGCGGGGTCCAGCTCGGCGGGGCTTCCGTCCTGATAAAAGGGAACGATCTGCCAGGGCAGCGGCTGAAGACCATCCGTGCGCTGGCCCGACAGGGGGTCCAGCGCCGTCCCAGCCGGCACGGCACCCCCCTCGGCCGGCGACAGCGCCAGCAGCGGCCCGCCTGGGAGCGGGATCAGCCGGGCGCCCGGCCCCACCAGATCCGCGTCCGCCCCCTCGCCCAGCTCGACCTGCGTGTAGCCGCGAATGTCATCCGTGGGCATGACGGCGTCCGATCCCTGGGGGATCAACCACCAGGGAGCGGCCCCCAGACCCAGCACGACATCCACCAGCCCGCTGGATCCCGCGACCCCGGCTGGCCCGGCCGGCCCAGGCATCCACGACGACGCGCCGTCCACACCGCTGGCCAGCAAGGCCGCAGGGCCGTCGTCAACCGCTGGCCCCCAGGTAAACCTGTGCAGGACGCGCCCCGCCTGACTCAGGCCAGCCAGCCGACCGCGGGCGTCGTAGCGCAAGGACAGCGGCTCGCCGCGCTCGGGCACCAACGCCGTCAGGCGACCCAGGCCGTCGTGGATCAGGCGCACCGCGCCAAGCTCACCAG
>JAADHA010000549.1:0-3817 GCA_013152105.1 Oligoflexia bacterium
CCGATGGCGGACAAGGCCCCGGTCCACAGGGTCAGGCTGCCCTCGGTGTCCATCGCCAGGGTCAGGCCCGGCGCCAGGGACACCGTCGGTACGCTGTCCGCCGAGATCGTCACCGGCCCGATCACCCGCAAGTCCACATCGAAGGGGCCCCAGGTGGCGTCGGTGTCGACGGTGTCGCCCTGGACCTGGATCGCGTCGATGGCGTTGCCGGTGAAGCGGTTGCTGCTGTCGACCAGACCCAGCTCGTTGGCCCGGACGCTCAGCGGGTAACTACCGCTGCCCGAGATCGTGCTGGCCGAGATCGAGCCCAGGCCCGACGTGCTGTAGTGCTGGTCGATCCCCAGCTCGGCGCTGTCCGTGATGACGCAGCCGACGATGTCGGCCGCCGACTCTGCCCCCAGGAAGATCCCCGTCGAGCCCGAGGACTGGACCACCACGCCCGACAGGCTGGGCGAGGACCGGTAGACGGTGACAGCGCCATCGCCGCTGCCGCCGTACGCGACCAACAGCCCGTCCAGCGCGGTCTGGTCGACATCGACGAACTCAGAGAGCCACAACGATCCCCAGTCACCGGCCGCCGGATCGGATTGGGCCGAGGTCAGGGTCGCGGCCCCAGCGACCACCAGGGCCCCCGCGCTGGTGCCGCCCACGTAGACCTCACGGCCGGCGGAGAGCATGATGGTGACGCCGTCTTCCAGGGTCAGGACCGGGTCCGAATCACCCTCGACCGCCAGGCCCGAGTCGGCCAGGTAGGGCACATCCAGCGCGGGCCAACTCGCGTCGGCATCTACCAGGCTCCCCAGCAGCAGGACCTGGTCTTCCGCGTTGCCGGCAAAGACATCGCTGCCATCCAGGCCCTCGACGCAGCCGACCGGCAGGCTCGCCGGGTACTCGGCGCTGCCCGACACCTCGACCGAGACGATGCTCTGCGGGTCGAGGCAGGCAGAGGTGTCGATGTCCAGGCCATTGGCTGCGCTGCCCGTGATCTGCGTCCCATCCATCGAGATCCGACCGCCATCCCGCAAGACGACCCCCGCCGCGGCGCTGTCGACCACCGCGCCACCCGACATCGTGGGCGAGGTGGCACCCGCGACGACCAACGCCGCCTGGTCGTTTCCGCCCGCGTCCTGAATGCTCAGGCCGCGCAGTTCCGAGCCCGCGTCCAGCGCGCCCAACAGCAGCCCGGTCCAGTCACCCGGCGCGGGGATCGCCGCCGAGGAGTGCATCCACACTCCACCAGCGTCGCCGTTTACGATGATGGCACCTGCCTTGTCGACACCGACGTAGATCCCGACCGAGCCGTCAAGGACGACCTCGGCGCCGTCCTCGATCAACAAGGTCGGCGCCGCGTCGCCCTGGACCCACAGATCGCAGGTGACCAGATGGAGCGCGTCGCTGCTCCAGGTCTCATCCTTGGTGACATCTCCGCAGTGCTCCACGGTCACCTGGCTGGTGGTCGCTGTGCCGCCGTCGGTCGCAGTCCCACCGTCGGTCGCTGTACCGCCGTCGGTCGCAGTCCCACCGTCGGTCGCTGTACCGCCGTCCGCTGTACCGCCGTCCGCTGTGCCGCTGATCGTGCCGAGACCGCCGTCCTTCCCCGAACCGGCATGACAGCCAATGACGAGCAGGGGGGATAGGGCGAGAACGGAGCGAAATCGACGCTTTGCGCTTGGTTGACCGTGCATACCTGATCCTGGAGAGTGCGGGGTGAGGACGCCATTCCCTGGACAATGTGGCAGTATGCACCGCGACAGCTCCTCTTCCATCCCCCCGCGCTCCTACATCGAGCCAGCGCAGCCTCGAGGCCGCTCCCATCTCCACGTTGACCACGCCAGATGAGGATGCCCAGCCGCGCGCTCCAGCGGATCTGGTGTCCGCCCGTCTCCGCCTGCCCTCCGGGGACACTGCGCTCTTGTTTCCGGGCGACATCATCGGCCGTTTGTGGCGCGCCGAGCTGCAGATCAACCATCCAGCCGTCAGCGGCCTTCACGCCTACCTCAGCCACCGCGACGGTCGGCTGTGGCTGCTTCCCCTGCGCGGCCAGCTTCATGTCCACGGCCTGAGCGCGCGCGAGGTCGCCCTGCGCCCCGGCCTGATGGTCACCCTCGCTCCCGCTCTGCCCCTCACCGTCGTCTCGATCCACCTGCCCGCCGAGCTGTCCGCCCTCAGCATCGACGGTCAGCTTCACCCGCTCACGCACAGCCGCTTCACCCTCTCGGCCGACCTGGTGCCAGGACCAGCCGGGGCTACTGACGCCCTGGCCGACTGCTGGACCACAGGCCAGGACTGGTACCTGCAACCGCGCGGCGGCGAGCGGGTGCGACTGGAAGCCGGAACCCAGGTGGACCTGCTAGGCCGCAAGCTCAGCCTGGTGGATGTGCGTTCGTCCTCGGCCGAGGCCGAGCCAACGCTGGACCCAGGCCGGGCCGAAGCGCTGCACCTGATCTTCCAATTCGAGACCGTCCAGATCCAACGTGATGGATCGCCCGTCGTGCTCTTCTCCGGGCTCCAGGCCCGCGCCCTCTCGCTGCTGGCCGAGTTCGGTGGGCCGGTTCACTGGCAGATTGTGGCCAATGAGATCTGGCGCCGGGCCGAGGACGCCCAGCAAGTGCGACGACGCTGGGACCGCCTGCTGTGGGCACTGCGCCGCCGCCTCCGCAGCGAAGGGATCCGGCAAGACCTGGTGATGAGCAAGCTCGGCCAGGTCGATCTGGTGTTGTACGCCGCAGACACGGTGGACCTCCGCACGTGAGCACGCGGCTCCATCGGCAGCTCGCGCCCGGTGATGAGCTTGGACGCTACCGGATCACCGAAGTGCTGAGCAGCGGGCCCGGCGGGGTCGTCTACCGGGTCAGGCACCTGGATCTGGGTGTCGACCGGGCGCTCAAGGTCTGTCACCTCCGCGGCCCAGAGGCGATCCAGCGTTTCTCCCAGGCCGCCCGCATCCAGGCGGGCCTGCGCCACCCCAATCTGGTCGGCGTGGTCGATGTCATCGACGTAGGCGGCTCGCCGGCCCTGGTGCTGGAGTTGGTCGAGGGCCCGACCCTGGCCGAGCTGCTCCGGGACGCCCCTCCTCGCCTGGACGAGGCGACCCGACTGTTCATGGACATCCTGGCTGGCATGGCCTGCGCGCACGCCGCGGGTGTGGTGCACCGAGACCTCAAGCCCTCAAATATCGTGCTCGACCTGACGGCCACACCGCCCGCGGCACGGGTCACGGACTTCGGGATCGCGCAAGCGGTCGACAGCGAGCGCGGGCCCGCCCACCTCGGGTTCTGTGGAACGCCGGCCTGGTGCGCACCCGAGCTGCTCTCCGGTGAACTCGCGACCGAGGCGGGCCCCCAATTCAGCGGCGACGTCTACGCGCTGGGTGCCCTGCTCTACACGCTGGCGACCGGTCAAGTCCCCTTCCCCCAGGTCGACTTCCAGGCGCTCTTGCAGGCCAAAAGCGCCCCGAGCACCGTCGATCCCTCCGTCGCGGCCGGCCAGCCTCTGCCGGCTGCCATCACGGCCACGATCGCCCGGTGTCTGCACCCGAACCCGACCCGCCGGCCCGCCGACGCGGTCGCGATCCAGGAAATGCTGGCCCAGGCAGGCGACGGGGTCCAGGCCGCTCCTCGCAGAGCGCGGGCCTCCCCGCTCACGACCCTGTTGGCCTGCGCGTTGGCTGGCAGCGTCGCGCTGTCCATCGTGTTCGCCGCGAAGTGGTCCAAGTCCGACCGGCGCGCGCGAGCCGGCTCCCTGGAGTTGGCGGCGGCCCGGGTCTCCCCACAAGACCCCGCAGCCGCCCTCGCCCTGCTGCGCGCTGCGGCTGTGG
>JAADHA010000549.1:3838-6937 GCA_013152105.1 Oligoflexia bacterium
GGCCGCGTCCCTCCAGGCCGCCGGGGCCATGGGGTTCCGCCTGGACCAACCCGGTCGCATCGGTGTGCGGACCGCGCTCTCCGACCACCTCCTCGCCATCGCCGACGACGAACCCTCGGTCCGCATCTACGACCGAGCCAGTGGCGCGCTCATCGCCAAGACACCGTCTCCGTCCAAGCACCCCACCGCCCTGGCCCTGGACTCGGACGACCGCTGGATCGTCGTCACCGCGCCCGAAGACCCGGGCGAGTCGCACCACTCCGGGGCTGTGTGGAGCCTCCCCCAGGCCACGCCCCTGGCGACCGCACCCGGCAGCCCAAGCTGGGCGTGGAGCAGCCCAACAGACCCCTCGCTCCTTCTCCAGGTCTTCGACCGGGCCGACGGCCAGCGCAGCATCTCCGTGCGGGTGCTTCCAAGCGGAGAACAGCGCTGGACCCTCGACCTGGCCGCGGGCACCTCAGCGTCCTTCACCAGCGACGGACTCGGCTTGATGACGACACAGCCCGGCGATGACCACCAGGTCCGGTCTGTGACCGACGGCAGGGTCCGCAGCACCTGGACGTCCAAGGCTGCACCGGTCTACTCGCCCGTCGGCGGCCAGCTCGCGACGGCCAACTTGGAAGACGGCCTCAGGCTGATCGACGAGCCCACCGGGGCCCTGGTCGGGACCATTCGAGCCGCCACCGCCTGGCCGACCTTCTCCACGTCCGGTCGCTTCTTGGCCGCGGCCGACCGCGCCGGTCGCGTCTACGCGCTCGCCACCCAGAGCGGGGCCAGGCTGGCCTGGCCTTCCCACGACCCCGTTCGCATCATTCGCCCGCGGCCCGGCGGCTTCATCATCGGCACCGCCAGTGGCGGCCTGACCCTGTGGGATCCGGGGACCAGCGACCACGCCCTCGCCGGTCTGGTCGATCGCCTGATCTCGGCAAACGAGCACGATGGCGCCATCATCGCCTCGGACCTGGGCGGACGGGTCGCGCTCTGGACCGACCCCCTCACGCTGCCCGGGATGGTGCAGCGGCGCGCGACCGCCCCGGCGCAGGCCCGGTGGGGCACACATGCGGACCTGCTCTACGCCGTGAATTCAGGGGGAATCGTGTCGATCTCCGCCGACGGCGCACGGCAGGCACTCGACCCGCTCCCTCCAAATGAGCGCGGCTCAGACGCCTTCCTCGTGGACTCCACCCTGTTCGTCGTGGACGGCGAGCGAGCACGAAGCCAGGCGCTGCCAGTGCCGGCGCGGGGGGCCGCCAGGGGGATCATCCGCCTGCCTGGGGGGACGGTCATCGCTCACCCGAACCGGATCTACATGGTGTCCGACCAGGGCGAACTGCTGTGGTCCCAGGCCCTGCGCCAGATCCAGCAGATCCAGCGCCTGAATGACCAGCAGTTCGTCGTGTCCCACGGCGCCAGCGCCACCGTGAGCGTGATCGACCAGCACGGTGAGATCGTGCGAAGCGCTCATGTCGACAGCGAGCAGGCGATCGCCTCGCTGGCCGCGCCGGCCGTCCAGCCAGGCACGGCCGGCGTCATGTGGGCTGGCACCTACTGCGGACGCCTGGTGCGCTTCGAGGGCGACACGGGCCGTGTGGTCCTGAAGCTGGGCGCTCCAGTCTCAGCGGTCGCCGCCGGACCGGGCGGGCAGCAGGGACTGGTCGCGGCCGGCACGTGGCAGGGTGAGGTCGTGGTAGTCCAAGCCGGAGCCGAAGCCGGAGCCGAAGCCGGAGCCGAGCGCTGGCGGGCCCAGGTGGGCGATCAGGTCACCGCCCTGGCCTGGTCACCCGATGGCGCCTGGCTGGTCGCCGCCGACGGGGACGGCTTCCTCACCTGGTTCAACAGCCAGGGCCAGCCAGCCGCGGTGCGTCGGGCTCACGGCCCCGGGCGCGTCCGGCTGCGCGCCACGCCCCAGGGTCTCTGGAGCATGGGCGCCGACGGCGTGCTGGCCCGCTGGGACACCGCGACCGTGTTGGCCACCACCGCCTCCTTGGAAGACACAGGCAGGTGGACGAACCTGCGGGTGTGCCGATCCAAACAGCAGGTGGTCCCGGTGCTTCCGTGGCCAGCGCCGTCATCGGTCTGGGCGCCGGAGCGGGCGTGCGGCGATTGATGGGAGTGCGGGACTGCGCGTGCCGCCAGGCCTTCCGCGACGCCCCACCCTGTGCCTCGACAGCTTTTCACCCTTGGCAAGACATCGTGTCACGCGCTACCAGTGAGGCATGACCAACCGTCATCTCACGCCTCCCCTGATCCTGGTCGTCGACGACGAAGACGCGAACCGGCTGGCCCTGGAGCGGATCCTGGTCCGCGAGGGCTACGACGTGCGCCACGCCGAGGATGGCCGCCAGGCCCTGGTGCGCATGCGTGACGAGCCGCCGGTCCTGATGCTGACCGACCTCAAGATGCCCGGCATGGACGGCCTGGAGCTGATGCGAGCGGCCCGCGCCATCGACCCCACCCTGGAGGTGATCCTGCTCACCGCCTACGGCACGGTGGAGACCGCCGTCGGCGCGATGAAAGAAGGCGCCTTCGACTTCCTCACCAAGCCACTCAAGCGCGCCGAGATCGTGCGAACGGTCTCCAAGGCGCTCGAAAAGCGCACCCTCGTGACCGAGAACCGCGCCCTGCGCGACGAGCTGGCCCGCGCCCTGCCTGGTGAGGTGATCGGTCGCGCCCCCGCCATGCGGGTGCTGCTGGACGAGGCCCGACAGGTCGCCAGCGCCGAGGCCAGCGTGCTGCTCACCGGCGCCAGCGGCACGGGCAAGGGCCTGCTGGCCCGCTGGATGCACCGGGTCAGCCCCCGACGAGCCCACCCGATGGTCACGGTGAACTGCGGAGCGCTCCCCGAGAACCTGCTGGAGAGCGAACTCTTCGGCCACGAGGCCGGCGCCTTCACCGGTGCGCGCGGCCGCAAAGAGGGCCGCTTCGATCTGGCCCGCGGCGGCACCCTCTTCCTGGACGAGGTGACCGAGATGAGCCCGGCGGTCCAGGTCAAGCTGCTGCGCGTCCTCCAGGACGGCGAGTACGAGCGGGTCGGAGGCACGCACACCCTCCAGTCTGACGTACGCATCATCGCGGCGACCAACCGCGACCCCGAGCTGG
>JAADHA010000348.1 GCA_013152105.1 Oligoflexia bacterium
GTGCTTGGGGGGGGGTGCACCCAGCCGTCAGCGGGAGGTCCCAGCCACACGCACTGCGATGCAGTGCCGCTCGGAACGTCTGGAACGTAATCGCGCCCTCGATGAGGCGCAAGCCCATGTATCAACATTATACAAGTGGATGGAGCCGATGGTCGCCTCTTCCACTTGAACGACGGCCCCAGCGATGGAGCTGAGGCCGGTGCGATCTTGGAGACTTTCGCGGAGGCGCCTTACTGCGTGCTGCTTGCATCACCGCAGAAGGGCGTGCCGTTTTCGTCCCGCTTGTCTGAGGCCAGCAACGGGTAGGCCCACTTGTCCTTGCGAATCTTGTCGACCTTGAAGGTTCCCGTGACCATCATCACCGACGCGGACTCGAAGCCTTCGAAGTAGATCTGGAATTCGCCTTCGGCGGAGCCCCCTTCGACCAGGTTCGTGCCGGGCTTGAACTTGACCCAGGAAGCATCGACCTGCATCCAGCCGTCGATACCGGCGACCGTGAGATCCACGGGGCGCCAGGTGTTGTCTTCGACCTTGTGGCCGAAGCTGCTGAGGTCGGCTTGGGCCGGGTCTATGCCATTGATGGCGATGCCGTCGATCTCAGCGGCCCAGCCATCGGCGAGGGTGCGCAGATCGTCCGCGGTTGCCGCGTAGGCGTCCATGTCGGGGTCTGCACGATCGATGACCGATCCCCAGTAGCCGTCGTCATCGCTGGTAGAGGACAGCTCAAAGTGCTGCCCGGTGCCCACCTCGTCATACAGGCCGTATTGGCTGGGCCGGCTGGCGAATTCTTCGCCCGCGAACTTGGACTGGGCGAAGCCGGCCGACCACTCGGTTGGGAAGTACCAGACGACGGGGTCGTCGTACTCATCGGTCACGCCGGGCTCGGACTGCTGGGCGCCCGCGTTGAGGTAGTAGATCTTGTCGCCATCGAGGTCTTGGGACCAGGCATCGACCCAGCTCATGCCGTCGATGTTGACGACTTCGGCGGTACCGTCACCGTTCGTGTCTTCGCAAGCCAGGGGTGCGAATTCCGGCTTGACGACAAAGGCGAAGCGCATGTCTTCGCCGTCACTCAGCTTGTTGTGTACCGTGAGCTGAAAGTCGCCTTCGCCATTGATCAGCGCTTCGCTGCGCCAGGCGTCGATGGGTTCGGTCAAGAGGTAGAAGCCATCGAGCTGCAGGAAGTCGTAGAATTCCATATTGTCGACGTAGCCGCACTGCGTGGCGAGTTGGTCGGCTGGGCAACCGCTGTCGTCAGGGGCACAGGCGCCACCGAAGAACTTGTCGGATGATGCGTCGTCGTTCTGAGTGGGACCGACGTAGCCATCTTCCCAGTTTTCGGTCTCGGAGTCCCAGCCGCGACCGCTGCAGTCGTAGATCCGTTTCGCGTCGGCGCGTACGTCGATCTTGCCTTCGTCCACGGTGCCGGAGTTGTTGGCGGCGAGCCAGACGTACCAGTTCCCCGTGACTACGGCGTCGTTGGGAGCACATCCAGCCAGGAGCAGAGCGAACGCGGTGATCATCGTGACGACCTCAGCCAAGACGGGACCCCCTGATGGGGGTTTCGGACAGCAGTGTATAGGGCAAGCTGGACGCGGGGTCAAGCGACGTCGAGCACGGTCTTCAGCCCGTCGAGCGGGTCGGGGTGTTTCCAGGTCATGGACAGCTCGGATTCCAGCTTGTCGACCCGCATCCGGACGCTGCCTCGGAACAGCTTGAGGTTGTCCGGGGTGAACATGGGCCGACGGGGCGTGTGGCTCTGGATGCGTTCGTTGAGGCGGGCGGCAAAGTCCTGGACATAGCTGGGGACCCACGTGGACCAGAACCACACGGGTTGTCCTCCGACCAGCGCGTGAACCTGATCGTAGAATGCCTTGAGGAGCACGGGGGTCGGGTCGGCGACGTTGTAGGTCGCGCCATCCTGCCCGCTGTCGGCCATCAGGATGAGGGCCGCAACCGCGTCGTCGACGTGGATGGTCGGGACATAGTTGCGCCCTTCGCCGGGCAGGCGCGCGCGTCCGGCCTTGATCTGGTCGACCATCATGAAGGGAAAGCCGGGGCCATAGACGGCAGCGAGGCGCGCGATCCGCCCCGGAACTCCTTGCTGCTCGGCCGCTTGAAGCAGCCGCTCGGCGTCCACCTTGGACTGGCCGTAGCGCGTGTCGGGTTGGGCGGGCATCTCCTCGTCGACGACCAGACCGCTGCGGTTTCCGTAGACGGCGCAGCTACTGGTGAAGACCAGCGAGCTCAGGGTTTTTGTGCCAACCCGGCCCACCGCGGCCAGCAGACTCTCCATGCCCACGCGGTTGATGATGTCGGCGGTCTCCTTGCCCGGACCGCGCAGCCCACCCGCCAGGTGGTACACCTGTTCCGCGCCCTCCAGTCCACGGGAGACCACGTCCTGCGCGGCCAGGTCTCCTACCAGGCAGGTTGCGCCCAGCGCGCGGACGGCTGTCGCCTGGTCCTCGCTTCGAGCCAGCCCGACGACGGTGTCACCCCTGCTGACCAGAGCCGCGACGAGACGCTGCCCCACTCGGCCGTGTGATCCAGTCACGAACACGCGTCTTGCCATGGTGCCTCCAGCGGTGCGGCTTGGAACCGCGCGGGCGGCCCCCTACCGCGTCGGTGGGTCCTGACGCAAGGGCGGTCCCTGGTCGGCGGAGGGTAGCACCGCTCGATCCAGGTGCTGGACGAGTCTGTGGGTGGGGTAGTCTTTCAGGTCGTGCCAGGCGGCGTTTGTGGGGCTGATTCGGTAGTGCTCGACCGTGACGTCGACCGTGGCCCCGTCCGCGGGAAGCACAAAGGGCACACTCCAGGTGCGTGTCTCGCCGGCAGCCAGGCGGTTGTCGTCGAGCTGACGGGCCAGGGGCCACCAGATCCAGCGCTGGCCGATACGGGCCACAGCGCCCGCGATGAGATTGGGCTCTGCGCTTGGATTGTCGGCGGTGCCCGCCTTTACGCGGGTGGTGATCAGCAGGTAGCGCTCGGGATCGCCGGTCGGTACGCGATGACCCGCGCGGACATTGCGCAAGGACACGCGCGCTTCGACCCTTTGGCCGGGACGCGCGGTTGGGGGCAATTCGATCCGCGCATCCACGCCGGCTTTCCAGGTCGCGGCGATGTCCTCAAATCCGGCAGGGGGTGGGTCTGACTTGGGGATCAGGCTGCCGGGCCAGGTGTGCTGGCGGGTGTCTCGCACCGGGCCGCCGGTCACGACCGCTCGGCGCAAGGCAGGCATATGGCAGCCCTGGCAGGGCTTGGGACG
>JAADHA010000444.1 GCA_013152105.1 Oligoflexia bacterium
GTGCCGCAGTCTCCGCGTGGCGCAACGGGGGCAGGAGCCGAGAACATCGATTCCGCATCGCGTCGGGTTTGGCTGCCCGCAAGCGATCCGTCGACCCCTCGCCACGCTCCATGGTTGCTCGCAAAGGCGCGGCCTCTCGCGTTCACCCGGCGGACTTTGTTCGTGGCCCTGGGTCTCCCTGGGTCAAGCGTTGACACGTCTCGCCTGGGATCATAAGACGGCGAGGCCGCGGGCCGTGGATGTCCGCGCCCCTCCCCAGGGACGACCGGTGGACCGCAAGCGCCCACCGGAACGTACGACGGGAGGCACGACTTGAGGATCGGATCAGGCCAGGTAGCTCAGTTGGTAGAGCAGGGGACTGAAAATCCCCGTGTCGGCGGTTCAACTCCGTCCCTGGCCACCATCCTCCGGCTCGCCCGTGGGCTACTGCCCGTGGCTGTGTTGGTCGCCGGCCTGTCCGGCTGTGGTTCGGACGCATGCCAGCGCCTGTGCGACCACACCGGCAGCCGGCTGGAAGCCTGTCTCGCCACCTGGCCGGCCACCTGGGCGGACCTCGACGCCACGTCCAAGGTGGACTTTCAAGGTAGCTGTCAGTCCGAGTGGAGCCAGGTGCGCTCGGACCTGGAGCCGCGCCAGCTCGACGACGCCCTCAAGCAGTGCGAAGAGACCTTGGCAGACCTGACGGCCCTGAGACAGCAAGGGACGGCCTGCGACTACCTGCGGGCGCTCTACATCGACTGAGAGGATCGCGCGGTGGGGCGCTTCTGCTTCGGCTGTCCCGCTGTTCCGGCTGTCCCGCAGGAGATGCTCAGTCGTAGACGATCTCGCGCACCGAGATCCCCAGCTTGTTGACACGGTAATTCAGGTTGCTGCGAGAGATGCCAAGACGCCGCGCCGCCCGCGCCTGCACGCCAGATTCCTTGCGCAGCGCGTCGATGATGATGGCGCGCTCGATTTCGGCCAGGCCCTGGGGAAGCGTGCTGCCAAGGGGCAGCAGTTCGTTGGCGTCCCCATCGTCGGCGTCATCGCTGTCCGGTTTCGGCAGGTCCACCTGTTCAATGGTGTCGCCCCGGCACAACAGCACGGCGCGCTCGATGGTGTGCTCCAACTCTCGGACGTTGCCCGGCCATGGGTGACAGGCAAACTGGTCGAGGACTGCGCCACTGATCCGGTGTACAGGCCGGTTGTAGCGTTCCGCGAAGATCGACAGGAAGTGGTCGGCCAGCAGAGGGATGTCGGCGGGTCGCCGGGCCAGGCGTGGAACGGGGATGTGGAAGACATTGAGGCGGTAGAAGAGGTCCTCGCGGAAGCGCCCGGCTTTGACCTCGCGCCGTAGGTCGCGGTTTGTAGCCGCCACCACGCGGACATCGACTTGACGGGCCGATGTGCCCCCCAAGCGTTGGACCTCGCCGCTTTGGAGCACGCGGAGCAGCTTGACCTGGGTCGAGAGGGGGATCTCCCCGATCTCATCGAGCAGGAGCGTGCCCCCCTCAGCCTGCTCAAAGCGACCGAGGTGCTGGCGGATGGCGCCCGTGAAGGCGCCCTTCTCGTGGCCGAACAGCTCGCTCTCCAACAGCCCATCTGGGAGGGCTCCACAGTTGACCCGGACATAGGCGGCCGTGCGGCGCGGGCTGCGAAGATGGATGGCGTGGGCGAGCAGTTCTTTTCCGGTGCCGGTGGGACCGGTGAGCAGCACCAAGGCGTCCGAGTCGGCCACGGCTGTGACCAGCTCGTAGACCTGTTGCATCGCGGGCGTCACGCCGACCAGCTTCTCGAAGCCGTAGCGCTGGTCCAGCTCGGCTCGGAGTTGCACGACCTCGGCGCGCAGCGCTTTTTCGCGCAGCGCCTTGGCCAGCACCACCAGCAGCTCGCCCTTGCTGACCGGCTTGATGATGTAGTCGTCCGCGCCCGCCTTTACGGCAGCGACGGCGTCCTGGACCGAGCCGTGGCCGGTCATGACCACGATTCGGGTGCTGGGCCACCGCTCGCGCACCCGGGGAAGCAGGTCCATCCCGGTCATGACGGGCATCATCACGTCGGTCAGGACGACATCGAGGGGTCGGTCACGCAGGGCGCTGAGGGCTTCTTCGCCGTTCTTGGCGAGGGTGACGTCCCATCCCGCCTTGCTCAGGTTGATTCGGAGCGCGGAGCGGACCGCCTGGTCATCGTCCACGACCAAGACCCGACCGACGTCCAAGGAGGCCGAGTCGGCGGCTGTCGAGGGACCGCGCGGTGGCGGCTTGGGAGCGGTCATCGGATCTCGAGCCCCCAGGGCAGGATCGCCCAAACGGGATCGTCTGCCAGGCGCGCCCAGGTGCCGATCTGGGACAGGCTGCCGCTCAACAGGGGCTGGTCTTCCAGCCAGCCTGTCCCGAGGGCTGCTGCGGCGGCGCCGTCCGTGTCGACCAGGGCGCGCGCCAACATCTGCACGGTGCGGCGGGGCAAGGGACCCTCACGACGGTCACCATAGGTCACGAGTTCGACCGATTTCGCGTTTCCCAGACCGGCTTCCTGCTTGGCCCGCGCGATGGCGGCGTCGAAGCCGCCCAGCTCGTCCACCAGCCGCTTGCCAACCGCCGCGGTGCCGCTCCAGACCCGACCCCGAGCGAGATCCTCGACCTCGTCCGCGCTGAGATGGCGGCCTTCCTGGACACGGGACTTGAATTGGTCGTACGTGACGCCCACCAGGCGGTCCATGGTGGCCAGCTCTTCATCGTCGAGCGGCCGAGCCATGCTGTACATGGCCGCGTTGCGTCCCCGGGACAGGATCTCGGTGGAGATACCGACGGTGTTGAAGAGCTCAGCGGCGCTGAATTTCCCGCTGAAGACGCCGATGCTGCCGGTGATGGTGCCTGGCTCGGCGAAGATGACGTCTGCCCCGGAAGAAACGTAGTAGCCACCGCTTGCAGCGACGCCCCCCATGCTCACGACCAGCGGCTTGCCGGCGTCCCGCAACCGCTGGGTCGCACGCCAGATCTCGTCACTGGCGAACGCGCTGCCTCCGGGGCTGTCCACTCGTAGGACGACGGCCTGGACGGCATCGTCCCGACGTGCCTGGTCGAGCTGTCGAACGATCGTGTCGCTGCCCGCGGTCCGGCCGCTCAGCAGGCCGCCCCTGGAGCTGGGGCCCGACACGATCACGCCACTGACGTAGACGATGGCGATGTCCTTGGCCGCGGGCCAGCCGCTCACTTCGTCGTCCAGCCGGTAGCCGGGATCGAGGTCGAGCTTGCGCTGGAATGCCTGTTCGAGCTGATCTTCGA
>JAADHA010000445.1 GCA_013152105.1 Oligoflexia bacterium
CGGTGCCCCATGGCACGGTGCCCGGCAGGTACCGGCGTCGCGTTCGAAGCCGCAGCGGATGGGCCGCCAGCGCGGAGATCCCCGACAGGTGTGGCTGCCCCTCGGCGACCAGGCAGCACAGCGACTGGCGCCCGCCGCCCGATATGTCGTGACATGGCTCGAAGGATGAAGCACGCACGGCAGGTCGACAAGCCGCGGGCCGGCTGGGTCCGTTTGCGCCGATCCTCAGGGCTCCATGACGGCCAGCAGGTCGACCTGGGCCAACCTGCACAGTCGTACCCAGGGAGGCACGTCGCTGTGGCCATCATAGGGGGCAAGTGCCTGGATCAGGCGCCGCAAGAGCTCGGCCCGCAGGTCGGCCCGCGAGCCGCGCGTGACGGCGTCCCGGCCGACCTCCCACAGCTTGTAGGTGTTCGGCAGATCGGGGGGACCACTGTCCAGGAGCCAGGCTGGCCGCTGGTCGGGGGTGGGGCGGATCTCCACGACCCGCCCTTGTGCGACGCCATCGGCCACAGCGGCGAGCTGGTCGAGACCGACCAGGGCGAGGGCGCGCCGCAGATCGGGCGGGAGAGGAGCGGCGGGCATGGGGGTGGTCGCCGGGCTCATCGCACCAACTCACAGGCGAGGAGCCCGTCGCAGAAGGCCGCCAGGCTGGCCAGGTAGTCAGCCGGGTCGGCGGTGTCGCGGGACACGACGCCGTCGGTGATCAGGCTGCCGTCGGGGTTGCTGCGGGGCGCACCCTCGGCCGCACCCACGACCCTGGGGAGCTGGCCGGACTCGGCCCGCATGAAGCTGTTCAGCATGCGCCGGATCCGCCCGGTCTCGGGGGCCTCTGAGAAGTCCTGGACCCAACGGGAGCCTTGGCGGTAGACCCACCCCACCGGCCCCTGTGCGCCGTCAAAACGCAGGTGGGGATGGGGTCGTTCGGTCTGCACCTGGGTCTGGTTGACCTGGGCTTGAAGCGGTGTCAACAGGGTGAGGGGATCCACAGTCTGGGTCTGGTAGGGAACGCGGCCGAGCGTCTGCAGCACGCGGTAGGCCCGACAGGCGTCCCGTTCAAAGGGCTGGGGCTGGACGCGCTCTGCCAGGGACTGGTCGACTCGGGCCAGCAGCTCGATCCGAGGACCAGGCGGCATGGCATCAAGCAGCGCTTGGGACATGGACCGGGCCTGGTCCTCGGCCATCGCGCGTCGCATCTGGACAGAGCCAAAGTCCGGCTGCCGTCCGGCCAGGCGGTAGAGGTCTTCGATGGCGACCAGGGCGTCCGCGCGAAGCTCGGCCAGGAAGCCGCGCCCGGCGTGGGCGAAGAGGTAGGGCGCGTCGTCCGCCAACAGCGGCAGCAAGAGCGCGACGGGCCCCCCGGCCTGCCGCAGACGCTGTACGCCTTGAAGGCGAGTCCGGGCACAGCGATCGGCGAGATCAGTGAGCTTCATCGGCGTGGACACTGGCATCTCCTATCGGCCCTGGGGCTGCTACCGACGGGTTATAGCCTGCGTATAGCCTGCGTATAGCCTGCGTCCTTGTCCCAAGAGGAGAGGCCGCTGTTGACCGGCGCTCGGTCTGGTTCAAGAAGCGACGGATGGCATGAATCGTGTCTGGTGCCGCTTCGGAGCGGGTTCGCCTACGTGCCAGTTGCCTGCCAGGGGATGACTTGCTCCTGGATGCTGCTGCCATGCTGCTGCGCGGCCAGTTCAAGATCGTACCGGGCCTGGAGATTGAGCCACATCTGGGGCTCCACTCCGAAGAACAGGCCCAGGCGGAGGGCAGTATCAGCGGAGATTCCGCGTCTACCATGCACGATTTCATTGATGCGACGCGGATCGACGCCGGTGGCCTTCGCCAGGCGGTACTGGGTGACCCCCATAGGAATCAGGAACTCCTCGAGGAGGATCTCGCCAGGGTGGATGGGGCCGAGTTCGGGGTCGATGTTGGTGTACATGGGGGCTCCAGTTGTCCTCAGTGGTAGTCAGCGATCTCGACATGGAAGGCGTTCCCGTCCCTCCAAACGAAGCAGATCCGCCACTGGTTGTTGAGTCGGATGCTGTGCTGCCCCTTCCTGTTGCCCTTCAGTGCTTCCAAGCGGTTGCCTGGAGGAACACGGAGGGACTCAAGGGAGACGACGGCGTCGAGGAGCAGGAGTTTTCGGCGAGCGGAACGCTGGATCTGTGGAGGCAGTCTCTTTGCCCGACGACCCTGGAAGAGGTCTTCGGTCTGGGAGTCTCGGAAGGAGTGGATCACGACTGAATAGTAGCGCTGCCCACCAATGGCGTCAAGCGCCCATAGTCGAGACTGGCGTTTCGACGTCGGGCCAGGGCACCTGTTGAGCACGCTCCCGGAGCGCCGGTGGTCTGACCCCTCCGCTGTCGCGGGCGGTACGGCCGTGCTCTCGGTCCGCTGTGCTGCTGATGGGCGACGCCTGAGCGATGATCGTCTCGTCGAAGGCGACCTGGGTGGCGATCGAGCGGTGTCGAAGGGGCAGTCGATAGCCCAGAAGGCTGTCTGGCGGTTTGAGCGGTGCCGGGTGGTTCATCGACTGATGGCAAGGGAGATGCTCTGCGAAGCAGCCCCGAACCCCGCGAACCAGCCGGGGACAACGAAGCTGGGGTCACCCACCCCGACACCACAAGCCCGCAGGGCGGGGTGATCTCACCCTTGCTCTGCAACATCTACCTCCACGAGGTGTTGGACAAGTGGTGGGCCCAGGAGGCGCTCCCGCGGTTGCGGGGTCGTGCCTTCATGGTCCGCTACGCCGATGACTTCGTGGTGGTCTTCTCGGACCGTGCGGATGCGGATCGCGTCCACCGGGTCCTGTCCAAGCGCTTCGCGCGCTTCGGCCTGACCCTGCACCCTGAGAAGACACGGCTGATCCGGTACCGGCGCCCCCGTCGGGACGGGAGCGGACCGAAGCCGGGGAGCTTTGACTTCCTGGGCTTCACCCATCACTGGGCTCGCTCTCGCCGGGGCTTCTGGGTCCCGAAGCGGAAGACCGCCAAGGGCCGGTTGCGCCGAGCGCTTCGTGCGCTCAATCAGTGGATGCGTCGCGCACGACACTTGCCGGTGGCGGAGCAAGCTCGAATCATCGGGCAGAAGCTCCGGGGGCACTACGCGTACTACGGCATTCGGGGCAACTCGGCGGCGATTGGTCGCTTCTACTTCGAGGCCCGGCGCCTCTGGTACAAGTGGCTCTGTCGTCGCTCGCAGCGCGCCGCAATGACGTGGCCGGCCTTTCGCCGGCTTGCGCGGCGCCATCCGCTGCCGCGGCCGGGGCGGACGGCAACTTCGACTGGTGAACCCGTGACCCGAGGAGCCGAGTGCGTCAATTGCGCAAGCTCGGATCTGTGGGGGGCTGGGAGGGGCAACCCTCCCGGCCTACCCGACATTCCGGCTCCGCAACTTCCACGGGCACGCGATGGCGCTGAGTGCCCAGAGGCTCACGGTGCCCCATGGCACGGTGCCCGGCAGGTACCGGCGTCGCGTTCGAAGCCGCAGCGGATGGGCCGCCAGCGCGGAGATCCCCGACAGGTG
>JAADHA010000128.1 GCA_013152105.1 Oligoflexia bacterium
TGCTCGGCCGAGCTGTTGTGGCTGAGCGACCAGGACCAGACCGGGATCGACCTGTCGCTGGAAGAGGGCGCCAGCATCAGCGGCGACCTGGAAGACCAGAACGGGGAGCCCGTCCAAGGCGCGACCGTGACGGCCACCGGCACGGACCAGACCGTGACCGGCCTGAGCCGAACCGCGACCACCGACGCCGACGGACACTTCATCATCCAGGGGCTCGACGCCACGGCCACGCAGAGCACCGCCTGGAGCTGCAGCGTCTCGGTGGTGGGCTGGCCAGACCAGTACCTGGCGGCGCCGCCGGTCTACGACGTAGATGACGCCGAAGTCTACGCGGTCACCGCCGGGCAGGAACTCGCCATCGGCACGTCCACCCTGCTCGACGGCATCGTCCTGTCTGGAACCGTCGAGGGCCCGCAGGGTAGTGCACAAGGGGCGACGGTCTACGCCTACAGCGGCAGCCAGATCCAGACGGTCACAACCGATGAGAAGGGCAACTACGAGGCGGTCGGTCTACCGCCCGGCCAAGCCCTGGTCTGGGTCACAGGTGACGGGCTGGCCTCGACCTACTACCCCGACAGCGATCGACCCGAGACCTTCATCGACGCGTCGGTCGAGGGCAGCATCTACGACGGCCTCGACCTGGATGCACCGGCCGAGGCCACGCTCGAGGTGTCCTTCACTGGAGCGGGTGCCGGGGTCCGGGCGATGCTCTACAACAGCACCTACACCGTGGGCAAGGGCTCATCCTCGGATGACCAGGGCGTGGTCACGATCGATGGTCTGTTCGACGGCGCCTACACCCTCTTCGCCTGGGGCTACCCCGTCGATCTGGTCAACACCTGGGTCAACGCCGTCGACGGCGTCCCCCAGCCCATCGACATCATCGCCGGGCAGCTCAACCAGGTGAGCGTCGACCTGCCTGCCGGTGCGCGCCTGTCCGGCCAGCTCAGCGACGACAATGGCGACCCGGTCTACGGCGGGTCGGTCTACGTCACGCCCACGGACGGCGACACCTGGAGCGCGGTCAGTGATCGGGACGGGAACTGGAGCCTTGGCGGTCTGCCCGCTGGGGACTGGCTGGTCGAGGTCTCCTACGGCGCCTACTGCGACACGGACCCGGGCTACGTCTCGCTGGTCTGGCCCGGCGAACCCGCGTCCGACAAGGCCGAGCTCATCACCCTGAACCAGGGCGAGCAACGCGACTCGATCGACTTCGATCTGCCCCGCGACGACGAACACGACGGCATGAGCGACCAATGGGAGACCACCTGGGGCTTGGACCCCAGCCGCGACGACAGCCAAGAGGACCCAGACGAAGACGGGGTGGTCAACCTCGATGAGTACCTCCTGGGCACCGATCCGCTGAGCAAAGAGGGCACCGGCTGCGGCTGTGCCAGCGCCGGGTCGGGCGCCCCGAGGCCCGCGACACCGCTGTTGGCCCTGGCCCTGTCTGCCTTGCTGGCCCTGGTGCGGCGGCGGCCTCGACCCCTGACCGCGGCCGGTCCAGCCTCACGCGCTGCCCCATGAACGCTGACTCTCCGGCCTCAGAGCCCCAAGCCAAGGCACCGGACGCCGCCCCACGACGCGGGCGCTTGCGACTGGTCCTCGGCCTCGCCATCGGGGTCGCCGCCTTGGTCCTGGCCATGTGGGGCGTTCCGTTCGACCAGGTGCTTACGACCCTGCATGGTGCGCGCTGGTGGTGGTTGCTGGGCATCGCAGCCCTCTTTCTCTGGCAGCAGGCGATGCGCGCCTGGCGACAGCTCGTGATCATCCGCGCGATCCGCCCCGACTCTTCCTACCGCACGAACCTCTCCGTGCTGTGCATCAGCTTCCTGGCCATCAACACCGTCCCTGGACGGCTGGGCGAGATCGTCCGTCCGCTGCTCTTGCTGGAACGTGAACAGGTGCCGCTGGGCATCGGCTTTGCGCTGGTCTTCCTGGAGCGGGTGCTGGACCTGTGCGCGACCTTTGGCATGTTGGCCGCGGTGGCGCTGATCTTCCCACCACCCTCGCACCTGATCCGGCTGGGAGGGGCCGAGATCGACTGGGTACCGCTGGCCAGGGGCGCGGCCATCACCATGCTGCCGGCCGTCATCCTGGTCGTCGCCATCGCCGCCCTGCTCGGCGAGCAACTGATCGCCTGGGCCCGCCCCGTCGTCGCCACAGGCCCCAGGACCTGGCGGCTGGCGGGCGCCGCCGGCCTTCGCTTTGCCACCACCTTCGTCTCTGGCCTGCGGGCCGTCCGCAGCCCGGCGCGACTGTTCGGCGTCATCGTCCTCACCTTCGTGATCTGGTCGGTCAGCATCTGGATGTACCCCATGGCGGCCCAGGCCTTCGGCATCGGCCCCCTGGTTGGCTACGGGCAGGGGGTCGGCGTCCTGGCGATCAGCATGCTGGGGGGGATCGCCCCGGCCCCACCGGGACAGGCCGGCACCTACGAAGCCTTCGTCCGAGCCGGTCTGGCCCTGTACGGAATCGCCGGCACCGGGCCGACACCGGACGGCATCGCGCCCTCAGTCGACGCGGCCGTCATCGCCTTTGCGCTGACCATGCACTGGGGGATCATGTTCGTCCAGGCCCTGACCGCGCTCTACTTCCTGGTCGTGGACCGCGTCGACCTGCCCGGCCTGCTTGCCCTGGTACGCAGCGGCGGCTGGCGACAGCTCGACACCGACAGCCCCCCTGAACATCAAGGGCTTCCGGGCGAAGACTCCAGTCTCTGAAGCCACAAGGCGGACACAGGCAAGCCCCGCTTGTCGAATTTCGACTGGTAGTTGGTGGTGACATCATCGTCCCCCCACGGCACGCCATCCCGCCGGACATCGTCGACCTGGGCCCGGATCCGCAGCGGCAGGCCCGCGATGAGCTGACAGAAGTCATCGAGGTTGGGCTGGTAGTCGCTCTTGATGCGAACCTGCCCCCCAGGCTGAAGGGCCCGGCAGATCCACTCACCAAAGGGCCGCAGCAACAGCCGATGCTTGGCCCGCCTTCCCTTGGTCCACGGGTCGGGGTGGTTGACGTAGAGCGCCGACAGATCACCCGGAGCGAAGATGTCATCGAGACAGTGCGCGTCGTAGCGAAGCACACGAGCGTTGCCGAGGCCCGCGGCCCGCAGCTTTTTTGCCGTGAGCACCACCCGCTTGAAGCGCAGCTCGACCCCCAGCCAGTTGGCTTCTGGGTGCATGCCCGCCATGCCCGCCAGAAAGAAGCCGTTTCCGGGGCCGATCTCTACGTGCAAGGGCGCATCCCGGCCAAAG
>JAADHA010000589.1 GCA_013152105.1 Oligoflexia bacterium
GGCCCGGTGGCTGCTGGACACGGTGACCATGCCGGCCCAGCGGGGCTGCGGCCGTATCAAGGTGAAGCAGGACTATACCTGCCAGAACCCGGAATGCCGGCGTCGATCCTTGCGCAACCATGTGCACCACGATCACCCACGCTCCCTGGGCGGCACTGACGACGACGACAACCTGCGGTGCCTCTGTGCAAGCTGCCACCTGCGACTGGTGCACGGTGGCTTCATGGCGGTGGAACGGGTCGGCGACACCCACGTCTACCTGTACCCGGGCCGGGCGGTGGTCGTGCGGTGATGCGTCCGTCCAGTCGCGAGAGACCGCGGGCGCGAAGCGAGCGCCGAGGGGTGCCGATGGTGCCCCTGCTGGGATATCCGTCGGCGCAGAACAGCGGTCGGCGACAGGGTGGTCAGGAACTTCCAAGCAGCAGCGGCACTAAGTCTCCTGTCGCCCTCGCATTGGTGTCCCGCTCCGAGGCGCTTGAGCATCAAGCATCGCGCCCACCGCCCAGCAGTCGTGCCCAGCGCACAGCCTGGGCGGTTAGTCCCGGGCAATGACCCACACCCCCCTCGACAAGCTGGCTGACCTGGAGCTGGTGGACCGGGTCCAGCATGACGACCCGCAAGCCTTCGCGATCCTGGTGCACCGCTACAGCGGTCGCCTCTACGGGATCGCGATGGGCATGGTCCGAAATGAACAGGACGCGCGCGATGTCGTGCAAGAGACCTTCCTCAACGTCCACCGCAAGCTGGATGGCTTTCGCGGTGACGCGTCCTTCAAGACCTGGATCTGCCGGATCGCCACCAACAACGCGCTGATGAAGCTGCGCCGACGGCGACGCAAGCCCGAGACCTCGTTGGAGATCAACGATCCCTCTCGACCCGAAGAAGAACCCCGTGAACGGGACGTGGTCGACATCCGGCCGCTGGCGGACAAGGTACACGAGAACCGTGAGCTGGGCAGACAGATCCGCCTGGCTGTTGATGCCTTGCCGGAAAAGTACCGCGAAGTCCTGCTGCTGGCCGACTACCAGCACATGAGCATGAGGGACATCGGCGACACGCTGGACCTGACCATTCCCAACGTCAAGACGCGCCTGCACCGGGCGCGCATGGCGGTTCGCAAGGCCCTCAGGGACTACGTCGCGGGCGACCACTGATCGTTCGCTTTCCGCCGAAACTGCCCGACCAGCCCAGCATCCCTATGAATGTGTGCCAGCACCGAGACACCATGGCGGTTGAACGCTATGCTTCTCGTTGAAGGTGCCACAGGAGCCCGAGATGATCGACTGCGACGAAGTTGCCGTACGGCTGATGGACTACGCCATGGACGACCTGGACGACGACGGGTGCGCCGCCGTCGATGAACACCTGCATGCCTGCCCGCAGTGCCAGCAGATGGTCGATGAGTACCGCTCGGTCAGCGACATGGTGTGCGAAGCCATGGAGTTCCACCTCTCCGACGAAGACCAGGCGGCGCTCGACGCGGCCGTCCTCTCGGCGGTGGCAAAGTCTGCCTGATCGGGCTCAGAAACGAGACGCGATGCGTTGCGTGCGGGTCTGGATGATGTCACCCTGACCTTGCTATCAAGCCGGCCGCCACGTGATCCCGAACCAACCCCGACGCAAAAGACGCGACCGCCTTCCGCGGGCTGTGACCTACATCGGTCTGTCGTTGTTGGTTCATGCCTTGCTGCTGCTGTCGCTGGTGATCGTCTGGCCCCGGATCCACAACGTCCAGCTCAAGCCCCCAAAGACCCTCCCGGTCAGCCTGATCCTGGAGATGCCAGAGCCGACGCCCAAGCCGCCCGAGGAACCGGATGAACCGGACCACGGGCAGATCGTCGAGGTCGCTCCGCCCGATGTCCAAGAGCGCCCCCAGGACGCCGACTACCTGGCCAAGTACAACCGGACCGTGCCCGAAGAGACCCGCACCGAGAAGATGCGCGTCAACCCCGACGTGGTCTCGGACGCCTACAGCACGCAGGACAAGCTCGAGTTCGAAGAGCACATGGACCTGGACATCCAGAAGCCAAGCACGGGCGCCCAGGTCGGAAACGACCGCTTCGATCCCGACCGCGACGGCGCCCTGGCCAGCCTCCCCTCGCCCTTCACCCTGACAAATAAGGACGGTCTTCAACGGCCGGTGCCCGCCTCGCACAGCACCCAAGCCTTGGCGGGTGCCCCGCAGAATGACCTGCTGGACGAGAAACTGGGGGACCGGGTGGCCCTCAACTCCCTCGAGATCAAGTACGCGGACTACGTCAACCGGATCCGGCGCCTGGTGAACTTCTACTGGAGCCAGAACCTGGACAACCTGCCCCGTTCCGTACATCTGGTGAAGCCCAAGTACCTGACCGTGGTGGACGTGGTGCTGGACGGGGACGGCGCCTTGGAGTCGATCAACATCATCAGGGACAGCGGCAGCGGGCCCATCGACAACTGCGTCCTTGAAGCTTTCCGCATCGCCGGCCCCTTTCCCAACCCGCCCGAACAGCTTGTCGCCAAAGATGGACGCGTCTACCTGCCGAATTTCGAGTGGACTGTCGAGGTCGGACAGGCGCGCTCTCCCTACACCGGCGTGGACCCCCGACAGGGCGTGCGCTTCCCCGGGATCCTGAAGGCGACCCAGTAGACAGGCTCAGGTCTCGCCGGTCGGCAGTTCAAAAGTCAGGCCGACCGGTGCGGTGTCTTCGATCCCCTCTGGCAGCAGCTCGGCGTCCGTTCCGCCAGCCCAGTAGACCGCGTGCGCGTTCTTGGGGTCCAAGCGGGCCGCGCGCTGGAAGGCGGCGCGAGCCCGGTTGGTCAGGTCCTTCCACTGTTCTGGATCGCCGAACACGATATCATCCCGGTCGGCCTGCTGCCGCAGGGCCTCGCCGTGGATGTCCCAGGCCACGCTCTTCACCACGGCTTCGGAGAGGTTCAAGGTCCACACGCCGTCCTGGTCCAGGATTTGAGCCGCTTCTTCGGCCTGATCGGCGGCCTCTTCGACCTGTCCGGTGACCAGCAGCAAGCGCGCCAGTTCCAGCCGAGGCTCGGCCAGGCGAGGGCCGACGGCGAGGATGGCCCGCAGTTCATCGGCGGCGCCGTCGATGTCTCCCTTGCGAACGCGGCCCAGGGCGACCATGAAGCGCTGGCCCAGCGCGGCTATGGCCGCCGATTCACCGTTGATCATCGTCTGTGCCCTTGGGAGGTGCGACCCGAAAGCGAGCCGTGGCCACGGTGCTATCCCCGTGCCGCTCGACCCGCAGCGT
>JAADHA010000532.1 GCA_013152105.1 Oligoflexia bacterium
TTCATCGGCGCTGCCCTGGGTGCGGTAGCGACGGGTCTGCGGGTCATTCTGGGCCTCGAGCGCAGCCACCTCGGTTCTGACTGATGCTCAAGCTCCTCCTATACTTTCAGCACATGGATCGCCGCTGGATCTTCCTGGGCATGGGTCTGTCCATCCTGCTACCTCTGCTCTTCCCGGTCAACTTCAGCTTCCGGGTCGACGAACGCGTCCAGGCCCTCTACGACAGCGTCGAGGCCCTCCAACCCGGCGACACCGTGCTGGTCAGCGCCGACTTCGATCCCGCCAGCCGCCCCGAATTGGAGCCCTTCTTCCGCGCCAACCTCGACCACCTCTTCCGAAAGGACGTCAAGGTCGTCGTGCTGACGCTGTGGGACTACGCGCCCCCACTCGTCGTCCCCATCCTCGACGAGATCGCGGACCGACATCACAAGGTGTACGGCACAGACTACGTCTTCTTGGGCTTCAAACCAGGAAAAGAGCTGGCGATCAAGGCCATCGGCGAGAACATCCCCAAGACCTTCCCCACCGACAGCCGGGGCACGCCGACCACCGAATTGCCCATCATGCAGGGCTTCAAGCAGGCCAAGGACTTCCCGCTGCTGATCAGCATCAGCGCCGGTTTTCCCGGGACGCGCGAGTACGTGTTGCAGATCCAGGGTCAGTATGACCTGAAGATCGCCAGCTCCTGCACGGCCGTCTCTGCGCCGGACTACATCCCCTTCTACAAGGCCGGACAGCTCGTCGGTCTGGCCGGTGGCATGCCCGGTAGCGCCCAATACGAGAAGCTGGTCTACCCCAACGGCCCGCCCGAGGGACAGCGACTGCTGGCGACCCAAGCCATCAATGTGCTCAACCTGGGCCACCTCTACATCATCGGCCTGATTGTGCTGGGCAATATCGGCTTCTTCCTGTCGCGCCGCGTCGGCGAAGAGGCGGCCTGATGGATCCAGTCGCACTCACGGGCTTCGATGTCGTTGGCGCCTGGGTGAGCATCATGCTGACCCTGATGATCCTGTCCTTCCTCTACGCCGACAACCCGGTCTACAAGCTGGCCGAGCACCTGTTTTTGGGGATCAGCATCGGGATCGGCGTCATCGAGACCTACCACGGGGTCTTCAAGCCCAACCTGATCGACAAGCTGGCCGCCGGAAACTGGCTCAGCCTGGTCCCCTTGGCGCTGTGCCTGATGCTGTTCATGAAGGTCACCAGCAGCCTGTCACCGACCGTCTACCGCAAGGTCGGCTGGTTGGCCCGGATCCCCATCGCCTTCATCGTGGCGGCCTACGCGGGCGTGAAGCTGACCGGGGAAGCCAACGCCAACCTGATGACCCAGGTCGCCCAGACCATGCCGGACTTGTCGACCCTGTGGGCGCAGCACGGCCTGTGGGACTGGTCGGCGGACGGGGCGGGTGTGATCTCTGGAGTCCTGCTGGTCATCGGGCTGGCCGCATGCCTGCTGCACTTCTACTTCAGTGCTCCACACGGCAAGGCCATGACCATCGTGTCCCGCTTCGGCGTGCTGGTGCTGATGCTCAGCTTCGGGGCCAGCTTTGGCTACACCGTGATGGGTCGGATCAGCCTGGCGATCGGCCGCGCCCAAGAACTCCTCGGGCTGGATCGCCCCCCAGCCCAAGTCGTCCAGATCCACCCCCGAATCGCCAGCGTCGTCGGAACAGTCCTTATTATCGCCTTCCTGGTCGCCTGGCGAGCCCGAGGCGGTGGACAAGAAGACGCGGCTGCCTGAGCGGCCCAAGTCGGATACATGACCCATCGGTCAGGCCCAACGGGGGCCCACCAGGCTGGAGCGCTCATGACAACCGCACGCAATCCCTGGTCCCATGTGCTCGACACGGGCGAACACAATGACCGCGCCGACATTCTAGGCGTGGTTCCCGGCGCGAACCGACGCTGGCGCAAGCTCACCGCGACCCTGGATGTCGATGGGGTCGTACAGCTCGCCAATGTCCTCTACAATCGCTGCGACCCCAAGGACCTGCGCACAAAGGCCGGACCGACCATCGATCGGCAGGCCATCACCGCGTGGGACAGCCTGGAAAAAGCGGTGGTCAAGCCCCTGACGCCCGGAACTCGCTGGCAAAAGGCGGCCGAGAAGATGGGCGCTGACGGCGACCAGGGCCTCATCGCCTTCCGAAAGCTGGACCTGGACCACGGCGTCACCGCCTGCATGCGCCTGGTCAGCGGGCCCTATCGCTGGCGCTGAGCCCGACCCGAATACCCTGAATACCCGGAATACCCGGAAAGCTCAGTCTCCCTGCCAACCCTTGAGCACCACCGCCAGGATCCAGCAGCCGGCGATTGTGGCACCCGCGACGGCCGCCACGACAGGCCAGGCCGCGTACGGAAGCCACAGTGGCAACAGCACCGCGGCCGTCAGCAGCCCGACCAGACCGTCGTAAAACAGGCACAGCCAGCGCGGTCCTCGTGGACAGAGCGGACGGCCCAGGCTGACCAGGACCGGTCCCAGGATGGCGTAGTGCAAGCCGGCGATGGCCACGGCGTGCGACTCGGCCAACAGGCCGGAGCCGATCAGCACCAGCCCAGCACCCAAGCCGACCCACAACAGGCGCAGATCCCAGGGGCTGTCGCTGTGCCACCCGGCCCAGGCGATCTGGACGCCAAGCAGCGCCGTGGCGGCCAGGGCGGGCCACGCCGGCCAAGGTCCCAGGGCCAGGGCCGCGCCAAAGATCGAGACCGTCCACAGGGGCGAGAGGGGGGCAGCCGCCTGTCGGTGCGACAGCGCAGCGGGCACGATCACGCCGAAGAGCAGCAGGGTCAGGAAGAGCTGGACAAGCTCGGCCGAGAGCGTCGGATCGCGCTGAAAGAACACCGCCACCATGGGGATCGCCACCGCGGAGCCCACGATGGCGGGCGCGGCGGGGCCAAACCAGGACCGAGGCTGGACCAGGAAGGGGGCGGCTCGCCAAGCCGAGCCCAACCAGACGAACAGCACCACGGTTGAGCAGACGATGGCGGTCAGGCCATAGCCTTCCCGCGCAAAGCCGACGGTCGCGCCAAACACCGCCGCCGCGTAGACCAGCGTAATGACGCGGCCCGGCGGTGCAGGCCCTCGGCACCGGTCAAATCGACAGACTGTCTTGGAGCGTCCGGTACGGTGCCCCCTTCTTGGTGGGGGAGGGGCACCCTCCCCCACCAAGAAGGGGGCACCGTACCGGACGCTCCAAGACAGTCTGTCGATTTGACCGGTGCCGAGGGCCCGCACCAC
>JAADHA010000125.1 GCA_013152105.1 Oligoflexia bacterium
CGTCATCTTGTGGAACATCTGGCAGACCAGGTCCAAGGCATCGGCCTCGAGCGTGATGCGGGTGCCGACGTGAGGAAACCGCTTGGCGTAGGCAAACGCCGCCACCGTGCGCCAAGATGTCTCCAACTCCCCACGCTGGCGGAGCTGAAACTCCCGCATGGCTAGGCTGATGGGCTTGTCGTGGTCAGCCATGGGTCCTGGAGTCGCTCGGTTTGCGGAGGCTACGCCCTAGCCTGGCTGTCGTTGATGGCCTTGACTGCCAACGCCATGACGCCAGCGACAACGGCGACCCAGGCCACCGCCTTGGCCCCGGACTGGAGTTGGGGGCTCTGGGGGTCAAGGCCGTGGGCCCAGTGGACGAAGTGCTCGCAGTTGGCGACCAGCAGATCCCACCGGGTTCCGAGCTTGGAGCGAGCGCGCCGGACGACCTGGTCCCCGGGAAGGCTTCCCAAGAAGTCGTAGATCGTGGCGTCTTGGCCACCGGTGAACTGCAGCCAGGTCTCCTCGGACACCCTGCCCGTCTTCTTCGAAGCCGAGATGACCAGCGGCAAGCCGTGCTCGTCCTGGTGGTCCGAGACGATGCCCATGTGCTGCACCGTAAGCGCACCACCGGCCACGGAGGCCGGTATGCCTACCACGGTACCGGGGTCGATGTGTGCCGGGTGCATTGTGGCTCCTGGATGCCTACACTTTCATTGTAGTCGCCCGGCGGTTGGGCGTCTACGTCGCCGCCCTGCGTCGCACAATCCAGAACCTCGAAGCTGAGCTCGAGGATCTGCCGCGCCAAGGCGACTACCACGCCGGCATCGCTACCACACACAGCGAGCAGAGGGAGAAGGCCGACGAGCCCCAGGGGGAGAAGCCCTCCGATAACGGCACCAACGGTGCCAGCCCCAGGTGGGGCTGTGATGCACCCCTGCACCTCGCCACCTCCTGCTCGTTTCTCTGCCTGTGCCACACGACATACTAGGCGACGGACGGGTCAACAAGTCCGACCTGGTCTCGCTCCTGGTCATCTCCATCGGCCAGCCCCACAGCAACTCCAGTTCCCCTATCGCAGACCAGACAGGAGGCTCTCCATGCGCTCTGGGGCCACCTGCTGGAGACGCCGCTTGACCCGGCCAAGAAAGCCAGCTCGGTTGATCAGTGCCACCGAGGCCGGGCGGGTGACCGCGAGCACCGCGAGCATCGCGGTGATGTCCAGCCGCTTCACTTCGATGGTCAGCAACAGGTCGTCGGCCCTCGTCTCCTCGCCAGCCAAGAGCATGTCGTCGATGGGATCGAACAGCAGATCCACCGCGTCATCTGGGCGGGAGGTTGCGACTGCGGAGTACACGTCATCCAGCCAGGTAAAGTCCTCGACCGGATCCGCGAACTGTAGTTCCATCTGGGCCAGCGGCTCTCCCATCATCTGGGCACTCAGGCCGTTCAGCAGGCGGGCCACCATACCGGCTCCGGCAACGGTGTGCACCAGCGTGCGCTCCAGGGGCACCGCACGGACCTCATCCTCCATTGAGGCGGACCCCTCGAAGATGTCTCGCTGTCGGTGATGCAATCGCTCCACGATGGGAAGCCACTCCGCCTCGTTGGTCCCACAGCAAGGGTCGCCGCCAACGCGTAGCTGGAGGTCGTAGAGAACCACCAGCCGTCCCTCGTCATCCGAGGGCGCGCTGGCCAGGGTCATGGTGGCCAAGCAGCCATCCTCAGGATCAATCGTCTGGAAGACGAAACGGAAGGCGCTGAGCTGTTCAGGCATCCCAGAGGGCTTTGGCGGCATCGCTGGCAGTAGCTCGTTGAAGGGCAGACCTGTCGCCACGGGAAGGGTGATTTGATCAATGTACCGAACTGTGACTTGGCTGATGGGGTGATCGCCAAGTGCAGAAGAAGCAGCGCGCATGACTTGTTGGGCCTGATTGATGAACTGCTCCCACCCCGGGTAAGGCGCAAGGACATGGATGGAGAGGCGCCCAGTGCCGCAGCCGACGAGACGGAGCCCATCGCGCGACTTCAGGACATCGTTTCCATTATCGGATCCTGCGTCAACAAGCCCCCATTTCCAAGGGGGCGCAAGGGCCGAAACCGGCTGTGTTTGGTCCCTTTGGTTCGTTCCTCCAGAGAGGGGCGCCGAGGCGAAGATCCCGGGGGTCAGGGTTCTTTTGCCGCTGGCGGGACGGACCGTGGTGACGTACCGCCCTGGCGGTAGCGAGGATCAAGATCCCCCTGGTCGTCGAGGATGCCTGGCTCCTTCATCATGGCGACCTTCTCCTCCAAGGGCATCACTCGCAGGTCCGCCATGACCTGCTGGAACTCCTGGGCGTAGGTAGTCGGCCCGATCCCTGGCAGGGCCCGCAGCTCGTCAGGCGTCATCACCACCAGGTCGGCGACGGTCGCGATCCCAGCCCTCCTCAACACGGTCAGAGCGAGTCCTCGACTCCCCAGGGCGGCCTTCACCTCCCGGATCATCACCGTCCCCGCGCCGGGGATGCGGAGCAGGTCGGCGTGGTTGGTGTCCACGAGGTCGCCGATGGTCGCGACGCTCCCGGCCGCCAGGGTGCGGACCGCGTGGGCGGCGAGATCGAGGGCTTCAATGGGAAGGGCACGCTCCGCGTCGGTAGCGATGTGGTGCTCGGGGAGGGAGCGGGAGGCCCCGATGACCCTCTACCTCGTGAAGTGGAACGACGGTTCCTCGGCCCTGGTCACGGCCGAGGACCAGGAGCACCTGTTCGACGTGCTCGACCAGCTTGGGAACCCGCACGCGGCGTCCTGGGTGGAGTACAGCGGGCCGCTGTGGCTGGAGTTCGGCCGAGTGGACACCGGCGTCCCAGTTGGCGACGTGGACCCCTTGGAACGCCGCTGGCTTCGAGCCGAGCTTCCCGGCACCGATTGGGCTGACGAGTTCGGGCGGACCATCGCCCATCTGCTCCATCCTGAGTACGAGAAGATCCGGGAGGCGGCCCTTGACCAGGAGCGGCTCATGCCTCGGCCCGAGTTCGAACGGGCCGGAGAACTGACGGTGGGCATCGCGAACCGCTTGCTTGCCAGCCGGTGGTCGTCGCCTTCCCGCGATCCTCTCGCCGTTTCCGCCCCGCTCCGCCCCCAAATTCTGCCATGAAGCCCGTTGCCCAGCAGGTCGCCACGGACCTGGATGCCCTCGACCCCCGAGTCGTCGAGGTTGTGGCGGGCGGGGGCGGCGTCACCGTGATGCCGGTGAAGGCAGATCTCACGACGCAGCAGGCGGC
>JAADHA010000027.1 GCA_013152105.1 Oligoflexia bacterium
GGCTGCCATCGACGATGCAACCCGCCCAGCCGTCCTGGCAGGGCAAGCCCGGAAAGGCAGCCTGGAAGTCACCCCACGAACCGGCCAGCGCCAGCCCGGCGACACCGAGCAGGCCTAGAGGGAGGAGACGAATGGGAAAACGGAGATTCCGCATGGACTGACACCTCGCGGCGCGGCGGCCGCATGAACGCTAATTGGCTGGGCCGGTTCCACCGGCCTCGCGGGGCTCGTCGCGACCGAATTGAAGGAGCGGTTCGTCGATGTCCTGATCGTCAAGCTCCAGCTCTGGCAGCGCGATCTCGACGTTGTTCTTTCGCTTCCTGATGTCGTACTGGATGATCTGCGTCAGGTAGCCCGGTGCCGACACCTCGAGCTGGATCGTCATGCCAGGCGTGAAGACCAGCTCGCTACCGTCCGGCAGATACAGCTTGCTTTCTTCCCAGGAGCCGGTCAGCGAGTTCACCCGGTGCCGATCCGCCTCGTCGGGATGACGGATGACCGCGGTCGGGATCGGATCTCCATTGACATCTAGAACCGTGACCTTGACAGGCACGCCATCGGCGTACTTGTCGCCCTTGGCCAGGGCAGGGCTGCTGAAAAACAGGCTCCCGACCAGGACAAAGGGCACCGCCGCGGGAAGATCCCGAGCACTGAAACGACGAACTCGCATGGGCTAGCCTCCGGCTTCGATGAATTGTCCGAGCGCACCACCAGGAGAAGATGCCTTTGCTGCGGCGACATCCCCCGTCTTGTAGAGCGCTCGGGCAGCGGCATTCGAGATGTAGGGACCCGCCAGCTTGGTGGCCGCGTCCGGGTCCTTCGAGGCGATCAGCCAGGCACCCGTCGCCCGGGCATCGGCCAAGCCGTCTTCGGGAGCGGTGCCCTCCAGCCCCTTGAGGGTCCGAACGCAGGTCGCGCTATCACCATCGGCACAAGCGATGAGTCCCAAGGTCGCGACCTTTCGCCACTGTTGGCCCTCGGGCGCGAAGATCAGCCCGTCCAACATGCCGCGCGCAACCTCGGTCTCACCCACGCTGGCGGCACGCCCCGCCCACAGCAGGATCTGCTCGTCGCGTGCCTGGAAGTCGTCGGGAAGGTTGAGGACCACTTCCTCTACCGACCGCACCGCGACCTTGCGGGTTCCCAGGGCCCACAGGGCTTGGGCCTCGGACAAGCCCGCTACCAGCGGGTCGTCAGCGGCCATCAGGTCCAGATAATTCTGAGCCAGCTCAGCCACCTTGCCCCCGCCGGCCTTGGCGCCTTCCAGCAAGACCTTGGCATCCTCGCGCTCGCCATCAGCCAAGGCGACCTCGGCCGCCAGGAGCTTTCCGCCCGGCAAACCCGAGGCGGTGCCGTGGGCCGAGACCGCCTCCAGGTCACCGGCTTGCAGCGCCACCAGGGCGCGGCGCATGGAGACTTCAGGGGCCCGGTCACCGGCGTCCTTGGCCGCGTCGGCCAGGAATCGGTCCGCCGCTTCGAGGTTCCCACGTTCCAAGGCCAGGAACGCAGCACCACTGGCGATGTCGATTTGATCCTTGTGGTCCGCCAAGGCGGCCGCGTAGTCGGCGTCCGCGCCGGGGAGATCCCCAGCTTTGAGCTTGGCCTGGGCCGCTGCGGCGGCTTCGCTGGCCCCGCCATCCCCAAACAGGGAACAGCCCGAGAGCGACACGAGCAGCGCGGTTCCGAGCAGAAGTGTGGTCATGCTTGCCTTCCTTCAACCATGGCGCAGGCTGAGCCCTACGCTCCGCACCAGCAGGGTGGCGGGTCGGACACCGCGGTTAAAGCACAGCGGGCCGACGGTGTGCAAGACCAAGGCGCCCACACACCACGATGACGACTAACCGCTGGCGGACCAAGAGCAGCCACGGCTTCCCGTCGCTTGCATGCTATCGTAGCGGTCGCACCGCGTGATGATGCGTGGGGCCAGAAACGGGTCCATTGACCTGCACGGCGCCAGGGCGAGGGCCCCATGACCCAGTCAGCACCCCGCGACGACCAGAAGCTGCAGATCACGCTGCTGCAAGAACGCAGTGCCGGGACCTTCGCCCGGGTCTACCTCGCCGAAGCCCGTGGAGCTGGCGGTCTGTCGCGCGTCGTGGCCGTCAAGGTCATCAAGGAGCAGTGGTCCGAGTCGCACGAGATCCTGACCCGTACCCGCGACGAAGCACGCCTGCTCGCCCGTCTGCAACACAAGAACATCCTGCGGGTCGAAGCCCTGGCCGAGGTCGATGGGCAGCCCGCCATCGTGATGGAATTCGTCGATGGTATTGACCTGCTGCAGCTCATCGAGCGCCTCGGCGCCGCCAGCAGGCGCATCCCTCGACGCGCCCTCTTCACGATCATGGCCGAAGCCTCCAGCGCGGTCGCAGCCGCCTGGGAGCAGATTCCGCTGAACGGCTCTGGCCCCCTACGGGTGGTCCACCGCGACATCAAGCCCAGCAATGTGATGGTGAGCAAGCAGGGCGAGGTCAAGGTCCTCGACTTCGGCACGGCGCGGTTCGACTTCACCGAGCGACAGGCGCGCACCGGGGCCCTTCGCTTCGGCAGCCTGAAGTATATGAGCCCCGAGCGACGACGAGGAGACCGGGGGGATCACCCCAGTGATGTCTACGCGCTCGGTCTGCTGTGCATCGAGATGCTCCAAGGCCAGCTCCTGCCGCTCCTCCCCCTCGACATCACCGAGCACGACCAGCAGTTGGCGTCGTGCATCGCGCACCTCTCCGACCTGGGCCTGCCCGACTCTCGGTGGGACCAGGCCGCGCGCCAGACCCTCAGCCGGATGATCGCCAGCGACCCCAGCCAGCGGCTGCTTGCCAGCCAGATCATTCCCTTGTTCCGGGCCTTTGCGGACAGCGCGACCGGCGAATCACTCGACGCCTTTTCGGCGGACACCGTCGCGGCGCTCACCCGCGATGTGTACGGCGGCCAGACCGGACCAGACCTGTCGGGCAGCCGCATCTTCGTCGCGATGACCACCAGCAGCGACCTGCCTGTGTCCGAAGCCTCGCCCGCAGCCTCGCCCGAAGCCTCGCCCGCAGCCTCGCCCGCAGCCTCGCCCGGTTTCGTGGCCCCGTCCGTGGCACCGGACGACCCCGGCTGGACCGAACCCGCGACCACGGCGTCCGACCTCGCCGCGCCCCCTGGCACACAGGCGCCCGGTCCCCTGCCGGTCACAGTGGCGCCAGCGCCAGCCCCGGCGCCAGCCCCCAGAACCGATGGCGGGACCGTGCCCAG
>JAADHA010000418.1 GCA_013152105.1 Oligoflexia bacterium
TAGAGCTGGCGACCGAGGGCTTCCCCGCTCAGCGCGTGCCCTTCGTTGAGCATCAGGTCGTCGCCCTCACCGGTGGAACGCGCGGCATCACCGCACAGGTCGCGCTGGCCATCGCCCGGCGCGGTGACTGCGCCCTGGCCCTGTTGGCCCGCACCGCTCCTGGCGAGCACCCACTGAACGAGAAGGCCGCCAAGGCCGCGATCCGTGCCGAACTCAAGGCCGCCGACCAGCGGGCCACTCCGGCTCGGATCGAGGCATCGCTGGCACCGCTTCGTCGAGCGGAAGAGGCTCGCCAGAACGTCGAGGCCATGCGAGCCCTGGGTGCCGAGGTCGCCTTCTTCTCGGTCGACCTCTCGAACACGGCCGATGTCGCCGTCGCCCTCTCAGCGGCTCGCCAGGCGCTGGGCCCGCTGACCGGTTGCGTCCACGGCGCTGGGGTCGAGGAGAGCCGCCCGCTGGCCACCAAGGATGAGGCGGCCTTCCGGCGGGTCCACGACGCCAAGGCCCTGGGTGGGCTGGCTCTGGCTCAGGTGCTGGAGCCCGAAGCCTGGTTCGTCAGCATGGGCTCGGTCGCGGGTCGCTTCGGCAACATCGGCCAGGTCGACTACGCCGCCGCCAACCAGGCCATGGCCCAGGTCTGCCGGGCTCGCCCTCGCTCCCTGCACGTCTGTTGGACCGCGTGGGCCGATGTGGGCATGGCGGTGCGAGGAGGCATGGAGCGCCTGCTCACCGACCGAGGGATCGAGCTGCTGCCGGCCCAGGCTGGCGCCGAGCTGTTGGTCGATATGGTGGCCTCGAACTTCACCGGCGAGCTCGTGGTTGCGGGGCATCTGGGCGACTTGAGCCTGCCGCCCACCCACGCGCTCCTCGACTCGCTGGAGCTGGACGGGGACGCGGTCACAGCCCGCCGCCACCTCAGCGTGGACCGGGACGCCTGGATCGTCGACCACAGCATCAACGGCACGCCCGTGCTGCCGGGGGTCATCGGTGTCGAGCTGATGGCCGCCGCCGCCGCCGCCACCCGTCCAGGCTCCCGCTATGTCGGCGCGGTCGATGTCCTCTTTGACAAGCCCGTCAAGCTGCACCGCGGGCAGCCCATCGACGTCGTCATCCGGGCCGAGCCCATCGACCCCGACCATGTCCGCTGCACCCTGTCGACCGAGCGCACCCTGCGCACCGGTCGGCGCCAGACCGCCGACGCCTTCCAAGCGACGATCCTGCTGGAACAGGCGCCCGAGACCGCCCCTCTGCCGCCGGTCTTCCTGGCCGAAGAGCGCATCAATCGAGGCGCCATCTACAAGCGCTTCTTCCACGGGGAAGCCTTCCAGGTCCTGCGCGACGCGGGCGCGGTCGCCTCGGCCAGCCTGTTGGCGGACGCGATGGTCGAGCACGCCTTCATCGCTGGCGGCCTGCTGAGCATGCCCCTGGTGTTGGAGTCGGCCTTCCAGGCGGCCGGGCTGCATCGCATGGCCGTGCATGGGCTCCAAGCCTTGCCGGCCAGCGTCGAACAGCTCACCCTGGTGCGCAGCATCGGCGATGGCGAGCCCCTGCACGTCATGGTGCGTGAGCGCGGCGATGTGTACGACATCGACATCGACGGCGGCGAAGGCGCGGTGCTGCGGGTGCGCGGCTTCCGCATGGTGGACACCGGCTCGCTCCCCGACGGCGACCGCTTCCCTGTACCCAAGAACGGTTGGCCTCGAACCGTGACCGCGCGGGCCACCGGCAACATCGTGCGGACCCTCACCGCGTCCGAGCGGGCCAGCATCACCAGCCGGGGCACGCCACGGCGGCAGCTCGACCGCCTGGCCGGGCGTGAGGCCGCCAAGCTGGCTGTCGCACGCCTGACGGGCTGGGATGTGGACCGCTTCGAGATCCACTCCCTGGACAGCGGCCAGCCGGTCGTCGTGCCCCTGCTGCTCCAGGGTGCCGTCCCCGTCCTGACCCTGAGCCACTGCCAGGGCCTGGCGGTGGCCGCCGCCGGCTTTGACGGCCCCCTGGGCATCGATCGAGAGATCGTCAGGGACCGTGGCGCCGCCTTTGGAAGCACCTGGCTCACCGTGGGCGAGCGGGCCCTGGTGGCGGGCGATCCGCGGCGCGAGACCGCCGTGTGGACCTGCAAGGAAGCCGTGCTCAAGGCGCTGGGCGTGGGCATGGCGCTCGATCCCCGGCTGGTCGAGGTCGTGGCGATCCACCCCCGCTCGGCCCGGGCGCACCTGCACGGGCAGGCCGCACAGATTTTCTCGGGACTGGGTGGGCGGCTCTGCCTCACCCTCGCCCACGAACCCAATGCCGTCGTCGCTTGCGCCTTGATCCACGGCGGGCGCACCGCTGAAATGACGCACCTCGCCGACCGCTTGGCTTCGGCTTGACTTGTCAAGCGGCGCTGCGCTGGGCATGATCAGTGCATGATCCCGGTCGAACGCCCCGACGGCCTTCGCATCCTCCGGCTTCAAGGGCTGGAGGACGCCGCGCCCTACCGCGCCTCTTTCGCGGGTGCCTACCAGGACATCTTCTCGGGGCCGCCCTACCACGAGCGCATTCATGCGTCGGAAGCCATGGGATTCCTCGACGCCTTCCTGCGCATGCCCGACCACATCTGCCTGCTGGCCCTCCGCGGCAGCCGCCGCGTCGTCGGCTTCGGCATTGGTGTTCCGGTCAGCGCTCGTCCCGACATCGCGCGCGAGCTGCAAGGGCTGGTGCCTGTGCCCCACGCCTTCTACCTGGCCGAGCTTGGGGTGCAGGAGCCCTGGCGGGGGCGCGGCCTGGGTCGGCAGCTCACGGACCTGCGGCTCTCCCTGATCGACCGGCAGCGCTTCACCCAGGCCCTGTTGAGGACCAGCGCCTCTCGCAAGTACTCGTACGCGATGTACATGGGCATGGGCTTCGACGACATGGGCGTCTACATGGAAGTCCCGGCGCGCCGCATCGACGGCACCGTCACCACCGACCGTCGCCTGTTCTTGTCGCGCATCTTGTCCAGCGGGGGCTGAGGGGTCGGGGCCGCTGACACCAGATCTCCTGACAATGGACCCACACTGCTACTCGGAGTGATCATGTTCGTTCGTTCGACCCTCAAGCTCGGCTCCTGCCTGCTCTTGCTGGGCGGTGCTTCCCTGGCCACGGCCTGTCTTGCTGATGGGCCAGTGCGTGCCGACACGCCCGCCACCCCTACAACCACGGCTACAACCACGGCCACGACCACGCTCGCACCCGACCCCTTCGACGCGCGCA
>JAADHA010000412.1 GCA_013152105.1 Oligoflexia bacterium
GGGGGCCGGATCGGGGGCCGGAGCCGGAGCGGGGGCCGGAGCCGGAGCCGGAGCCGGAGCCGGGTCTTGCTTCGGCGCGGCGACCACCCGAACCACACGCTGGACCAGCTCGACTTCAGATCGGCAGTCGACGCAGTCCGCCACGTGTCGCTTGGCGATGCTGCGGGCGTGGCCCGACAAGCTGTCCTCGGCCAGGGCCAGGGACACGACGAGCTGGGGTGGCAGGTGGCTGTCCTCGGCCGGGCCCGGACTGCTCTGCCGCTGGGAGAGCACGACGTGTCGAGCCGCCACCATGATGGCCAGGGCCCGAAGTTCGTCGGCGGAGCTGGCGCCACGCTGCATGACTTCGGTTGCGACGGCCGCGGCGATCTGGCGCCGCTGATCGGCCGAGCAAGCACAGCCGATCCCGCTGTCTCCGACCATCGGAACGGAGATAATCGCGTCGGCGATGCCACGCAGGGCATTGCGCACGACCGTCGTGGCCGTCCCGTCCCCGTCTCGCCAGCGCTGAACCTGCTCGTCCTGCATCGCGGCATGCTACCACTCTGCTGCAAGCGCGCCTGGCATCCACGCCTCGCGGAAGGACAAAAAAAGCGACCGCGGGATGCCGCTGGCAGGCTGCTTCCTTAGGATGCATCCACCACTGAGCCCCTCCCCCCGTAGCCCGGGCAGCCCAGAGTACTTGGGCGCAACAGCACGCACTGCCGGGCGGTACCCATCCAGGAGATGAAGATGAGCACTTTCGGAGAACTCGCCAAGCTGGGCCACGAGCAGGTCGTCTACTGTCGCGATGACAGCGTGGGCCTCAGGGCCATCATCGCGATTCACAGCACGGCCCTGGGCCCCGCACTTGGGGGTACCCGGCTGTACAACTACGCCAGCGAAGCCGACGCCCTTCACGATGTCCTTCGACTCTCTCGCGGCATGACCTACAAGGCCGCGGTGGCCGGACTGGACCTAGGAGGCGGCAAGGCCGTGATCTGGGGAGATCCCAACACCATCAAGTCCGAAGCACTCTTCCGCAGCTATGGCCGCTTCGTCGACTCGCTGGGCGGGCGCTACATCACGGCCGAGGACATGAACACGACGGTCGAGGACATGAATTTCATCAACCGAGAGACCAAGTGGGTCACCGGGCACAGCACCTACAGCGGTGGCTCGGGCGACCCGTCTCCGGTCACGGCCTGGGGCGTCTACCACGGGATTCGCGCCTGCTTGGAGGTCGTCTATGGCGGCCCGGATGTCCAAGGCCGGACCATCGCCATCCAGGGGGTCGGATCGGTGGGCTACCACCTGGCTCGCTTCCTCCACGAGTCGGGCGCCAAGCTGCTCTTCAACGACATCAGCGACCGACGCCTGGCTTGTGTGCTCGAAGAATTCGGCGGCACGGTGCTGGGGGACGATGACTACTGGTCGGCCGAGTGCGATGTGCTCGCCCCGTGCGCCATCGGTGGCGTTGTCAACGCGCGCACCATCCCGTTGATCCGGGCGCCCATCGTGGCGGGATCGGCCAACAACCAGCTTGCCAACGAAGTCGAAGACGGCGAAGCCCTGGAGCGGGCCGGGATCACCTACGCTCCCGACTACGTCATCAACGCGGGTGGGCTCATCAACGTGGACTCCGAACTGCAACACACGCCTCGTGAAAAGTCCATGCAGGACGCGGCAAACATCTTCACCACCCTCAAGGCCATCATCAACAAGGCCAAGAGCGGCGGTATCACCACGACCCAGGCCGGCAATCGCCTGGCCGAAGAACGTATCGAAGCCGTGGCCCATCTGCGTCGCTTTCACCTGAACCGTTGACGTCCTCAGCGAAGCGAAGCGGGGGTCGTGACCAGGCCGGTCTTCGCTGTCCAGCGCAAGCTGCCGCCAGACAGGCGCAGACCTGCTAGCCCTGCCGGCAGCTCGTGGAGCAGGCGCCGCTGCGTCTGGGTCACGACGGCCGACCGCGCTTCAGCGACTTGGGCTGCGTCTCTCCATGCGGCCACGGTCGCGGCGCGAAGCCACAGCGAGGACCAAGCTGAGTCAGGGGCTGTGGCGACGCTTCGCCGTGCGATGTCCGCGGGATCTGGCAGATGGGGGCGCAGGTAGCGCACCACAACCCGTGCCCTCGCCGTGCCGCCCGGCTCTACGAGAGCTGCCAGCCCCATCACCTGGCCCAGCGCCGCCTGGCGGTGCAGACCGTCGAGAAAAATCGGCAGATCGAAGATGTCGCCCTGCAGGTCGATGGACGCGTCTACGGCGTCGCAGCAGGGTAGGCCTTCCGCTGCGACCGAGAAGTCCACTGCGGTTGTCTGCAGTCCGGCCGCTGACGCCGTCAAGGACAGGAAGCTGGCGGTCCGTCCCTGGTCCTCGGGCATAAGCGCTCGCGCCGCCCGGCGGCCATCGTCCTCAGCAGCCGCAAGGGCATCCGCAGCCTGCGCCATGTCCAGGCTGGATGCCCTGTCAAACAGGGCCTTTCCGGCCCCTCCAGACCAGTCAGTCCACAGCCAGACGCAGAACAGCGTTGCCGCGATCGCCAGGTTGATCGCCGACAAGATCGGCCAGGCTGCACGCACCGGGCCCGCACGCACCGGGCCCGCACGCACCAGGCCCGCAGCTCTTGGGGTCTGCGCCGAACCGCTCAGGTCAGGGTCGGACCGGGTGGCCATGGTGAATCCGGGCACGAGTCGTCCTGCCCACCGATCGGGTCCAGCGCGTCCTTGCCTGTGTGCAGGGGCAGGGGCAGGGGCAGAGGCTGCTGAATTCGGATCCTGGGTGTCGGCTGGTCCTGGGGCAATGGGCCCAGACGCGGGTCGTCATGTTGCAGCTCTTGCAGGTCCCTCAGGGTCGGCAGGTCCGAGAGATCCCGCAGGCCGAACATCGACAGGAAGTCGGTTGAACTGCCGTAGATCAGCGGCCTGCCCGGTTCGTCCCGTCGCCCGGTCACGGCCACCAGGCCACGCTCTACCAGCATGCGCAACACCCCGCCGGAGTCCACGCCCCGCAGGTCGTCGACATCGGCCTTGGAGACGGGCTGGCGGTAGGCGACCACCGCGAGCACTTCGAGCGCGGCGCGCGACAGCTTCGTTGGCTTTCCACCCAACATCGCCGCGACCCACCGGCCGAAGCGAGGGTCGGTTCGGAGCTGCCAGCCGTGCGCCACCTGCACCAGCCGGATGCCTCCACCGCGCGCGTCGTAGCGGTTCCGCAGCATCGACAGCGCTGACCCGATCTCGGCGATG
>JAADHA010000323.1:0-1199 GCA_013152105.1 Oligoflexia bacterium
AGGCGGTCTACCAGGCATTCGTCGTCGGCCTGCTCGTCCAACTCCAGGCGACGCACGATGTGTGGTCCGACCGCGAGGGCGGTTTCGGTCGCTACGATGTGCTGCTGCGGCCTCGCCAGGGTGGCCAGCCCGGCGCGGTGATCGAGTTGAAGGTCATCGACCACGACGAAGGCGAGACCGCGCAGCAGGCCCTCGACCGCGCCATGGCCCAGGTGAAGGACCGCGCCTACGCCACTGAACTCCGCACCGCGGGCGCGGATCCAGTCTGGCAGTGGGCTGCCGTGTTCGACGGCAAGCGCGCCTTTGTGCGGGTCGAGCCGGGATAACGGCGGCGCGCTCCCCGGAACTTCTGGCGGTGGGCTAATCCTCTGGACCAGCGCGACAGCCGGTGCCGCTGCTCCCAAGCCTTGCTACCCCCAAGGGCATCATGCGCGTCGTCATCACTGAGAAGCCCTCTGTTGCACGTGACCTGGCACGGGTCCTTGGTGTGCGGGGACGGGGCGATGGGTACTTATCCGGCGACGACCTGCGCATTGGCTGGTGCTTTGGCCACATGGCCGAGCTGGTCGAGCCCGCCCATTACGACAGCCAGTGGCGCCGCTGGGACGCTGCGCTGCTGCCGATGTTGCCCGAGCACTTCGAGATCCAGGCTCGCAAGGAAGCGGCCGAGCAGCTCGGTGTGCTGCGCAAGTTGCTCTGTGATCCCCAGACCGACCTCATCATCAATGCTTGCGATGCCGGTCGCGAGGGCGAGCTGATCTTTCGCTACGTGCTCCAACTCGCCGGTGTTGACAAACCTGTTCGTCGCTTGTGGGTGTCCTCGCTCACGGACCAGGCCCTCCGCGCGGCATGGTCCAAGCTGCAAGACGGCAAGCGCTACGACACTCTGGCGGACGCCGCCCGCTGTCGTGCCGAGGCGGACTGGCTGGTCGGTCTCAACGCAACCCGCGCGATGACCTGCCTGGTTCGGCAGGCTGGGGGCGGGCAGTTGCTCAGTGTCGGCCGGGTCCAGACCCCGACCCTGGCGATGATCGTCGCTCGTGACGCCGAGATCGAGGCCTTTGAACCCCAGGACTTCTGGCAGATCCGAGCCACGATGCTGTCCGATCAGAAGCCTGAGCAGGATGGGCCCTCGTCCTTTGTCGCCACCTGGTTCCAGCGCGGCGGCTTGCAAGCAGAGCCCGGTGGCGAATCGGCGG
>JAADHA010000323.1:1273-4494 GCA_013152105.1 Oligoflexia bacterium
CGACACTCGGCTGCCATCGCTGGAGATCGCCCAGGCCGTGGCGAGCGCGGCAGAGGGGCGCCCTGGAACGGTCACGCTTGCCAGTCGCAGGCGCAAGGTCGAACTCCCACCGCTGCTCTACGATCTGACCAGCCTGCAACGCCGTGCAAACCAGCGCTACGGTCTGTCCGCTGCTCGCACCCTCGAGATCGCCCAGGCGCTCTATGAACGCCACAAGCTGATCACCTATCCGCGCACCGATGCCCGCTACCTGACGCCCGATCAGGTCGGCGAGCTGCCCGGTATCGTCGAAGGCGTGGGCAAGCTGCCGGTCTATGCGCCCCACGCGGCGGCCGTGTTGGAGCGCGGGATCGATCCAGGCAAGCGGGTGATCGATGCATCCGAGGTTGGCGACCACCACGCCCTGCTGCCCACCGGCCGGGTACCCGATCCGCGCGCACTCAGCCCCGACGAGAAGCGGGTCTATGACCTCATCGCCCGTCGCTTGCTGGCGGTGCTCTCGGCCGACGCCCTCTTCGATGTGGCTCGGATCGAGGTCGGTGTGGATCCTGCGCCGACCGCAGATCTGCCGACCGGTCTGCGGACGCCGTTGACCTTCCGCGCCAGGGGACGCATGCGGGTGCAGGCCGGCTGGCAAGCGGTCGACCCACCCAAGGCTCGCAAGGAACTGGACCTGCCCGTGGTGGCGCAAGGAGACCGCCTCTCGGTTGACTCGATCCAGACCCAGGCGGGCCGAACGCGTCCTCCTCGCCCCCACAATGACGCGTCGATCCTCAAGTCCATGGAGACCGCCGGACGCCAACTCGACGACGCTGCCTTGCGCCGCGTGATGCGCCAATCCGGGCTTGGCACTCCGGCGACGCGGGCCGCGATCCTCACGACCCTGGAGCGTCGAGGCTTCATCGCGCGCGCCGGAAAGCACCTGCGCGCGACCGACCGGGGTAGCGCTCTCATCGCGGCGGTGCCGGTGGATGAACTCAAGAGCGCCGAGCTCACCGGCCGTTGGGAGGCCCGCCTGGCGGCCATCGCCGACGGGCGCGACCAACGCGATTCCTTCATGGCGGCGGTACGGCAGCGCACAACCGAGATCGTGGCGGCGATCCTGGCGGCGCCACCGCCTCCTGCCGAAGACATCGTCGACGATCGCGAGATTCTCGGCGACTGTCCGGTCTGCGGAAAGCCGGTGCGCGAGGGACACGGGGCCTACTCTTGCGCCAGTGGGCGGGCCTGCTCCTTTGTCATCTTCAAGAAGGTCGCAAAGCGGGCGATCTCCAAGCGAGTGGCCAAGCAGCTCTTGCGCGGCGAGACCACCGCCGTGCTCAAGAACTTCAAGTCCAAGGCCGGCAAGTCCTTCGAGACCGCGTTGACCCTGGATGACCAGGGCAAGGTTCGCTTCGTCTTTCCAGACCGTCGGCCTGCCAAGGCTTCAGGGCGCGGTGCCCAGCCAAAGACCCCTCGCCCGCAGTCCTCAGGGCAGGACGCCCCTGTCGACCCGATGAGGGCGGCCGATCCTACCGGGCTCGTCTGTCCCTTGTGCGGCCGCGGACACATCATTCGGGGTCGTGTCGGGTGGGGCTGCGAGCGCTGGCGCGAAGGCTGTACCTGGCGGCGCCTCGACGCTTCCTGACGCGGCCGCGATACTGTGCCGCGATGCAGGAAGGAGCGACGCCAAGGACGCCCTGGTTCAGTTCGGCGCGGCTGCGGGCGGTGCCTCCAGCATGGCTGCTGCTCGGCCTGATCGCGGCTGCCTTGGTCGGCGGGCTGTGGTTGCCCGACCGGACCTTGGCGGCCGGCGACATGCTGATCTTCTTCCCGACCGACTACCGGGCACCCTGGCAGGGCACGATCAACCCGGCCGTCATGGCGGGCGCACCCTCGCTGCCCAACCCCGAGACCGGCGCCTGGTACCCCCCGGCCTGGCCTCTGGCCGTCGACTGGTTCAAGGCCCTGCCGGTCTACCTCTGGTTTCACCTGTGGCTGGGCGGCCTGGGGGTCTGGGCGTGGACCCGGCGTCACACCACCGCGCCAGCCGGGCCGCTGGTCGCCGCGGTCGCCTGGATGAGCTGCGGTCCGACCTGGAGCCTCTTGACCAAGGTCAGCGTGCTGCCCACCCACGCCCTGCTGCCGTGGGTGCTCTACGGCGTGGACCGGACCGAGGACGGCCATGATGCTGGTGGCGTCACGGTGATCGCCCTGTCCCTGGCCAGCGCCTGGTATGGCGGCGCGGCCGAAGGGATCGTGCTGTCCGCTGCGGTCGGGTGCCTCTGGGCGCTGCATCGTCGGCGCAGCCTGGCGCTGACCGTGCTCGGCCTGGGCATCGGCGTGGGCCTGTGCCTGGCCCTGCTCGTCCCCTTGCTGACGCTCCTGCCGACCACCACCCGGGCCGGCGGCCTGGGTTTCGATGCCGCCACCGCGATGTCCACGCCCCTTCGCGACTGGTTCCGCGTGGTGGTTGCCGACCCGGACTGGCTGCACAACTTCGGCGACCTGGGCAGTCGCCAGCACTGGCTGGTGAGCCTCTACGCCGGACTGGTGGCCCTGGGCCTGGGTCTGCTTGGCCTGCGTCACCGCAAAGCCTGGCGGGCGGTCCTGCCCATCGCCATCTTCCTGCTGCTGGCCCTGGGGCAGCACAACCCCCTCTATGTCTGGTTTCAGCACTTGCCCCTGCTGGGCACCATCCGCTACCCCGAGAAGTGGTGGCTGGGGGCTGTGCCCTTCGGGGTCTTCCTGGTCGCCCTGGGCACGCCCCGCGCCCCTCGTGCCGGCGCGCTGCTGCTGGTGCTGGTCACCCTCGAGGGCCTGTTCTCCACACAGCGCGTCTACGACCTCGCCCGGATCAGCCAGAGCTTTGCCTCGTCTCCGACGATTCGCGCCATTCTCGCTGACGCGGGAGACCAGCTTCCGCTGCGCACCTGGAATGAGTCCATTCACCACCAGCGGGGCCTGCCCGCGGTCGAAGGCGAGCCCCTGCACCGCACGGTCCACCGGCTCTTGTACCCCAATGTCGGGGCGCGCTTCGGCCTGTACGAACTGTACGGTTCCTGGGCGCTGCGCTCGGCCGCGCTCGACGCGTGGGTCCAACGCGCATTGGCCAGCGACCTGCGCACCCGGCACGCCATGCTGCGCGGGGCTGGCGTTGCCTACTGGATCGTCTGGGACCAGGTCGAGGCCATGCGGATCGCCAAAAAGACCGGTCTGCGCCCCGTGCCCGCGGCGCCCGG
>JAADHA010000048.1 GCA_013152105.1 Oligoflexia bacterium
CTGCCTGAGGCATCTGTCCCCCCAAAGTCGCCAGCCCCATGATGCTGGTCTCGGCGGCCTTGAGGAAGGCCGTGTGGGAGTCGGACATGGCGCGCTGGTAGGCGGCGTGCGCCTCGGCCGTCTGGCGCTGCACTTCCTGGTAGGCCATCAGCCAGGATCCATCGGCCTGACCGGCACCCGAGGCCGCCACGGGCACCTCGACGCGCACCTCGACCGGCACCTCGACGACCTTCTCGACGACCTTCTCGACGAGCACTGGCGCGCGCTTGGGATTGGGAGCGGGCCGACCCGCCGCACCCTGGGCTGGGGGGTAGGGCTTGCCGACATTGGCCCCGTTGATCGGAACGGCGAGCTTGGGCTTGACCCAAAGGGCCGGGTCTGCGGGGGCCTTGTAGCCATCCCACAGCGCGGTCGGCCGCAGGTCCAGGCCAGCCGCCAGGAGCTGTGCCGTGGCGTCGAGGAGCTGGTGCAGCCCATCCCGACCCTTGCGGTCCAGGCTGACGGCCAGGTGGTCGCGGCCTCGCAAGATCCGATCGGTCAGCTTGGTGAGGACATGGCCGGGGCCGACCTCGACAAAGGTGCGAGCGCCCGCATCATGCATCGCCTCGATCATCTCGACGAAGCGCACCGGCTGGGCGAGCTGGGCGCTCAAGGCCGCGCGCACCGAGTCGGGAGCCGTGTCATAGGGCGCGGCGGTGGCGTTGCTCCAGACCGTTACCGGGGGCTGCATGGTGGGTGTCTGGATGTCGATGTCGTCCAGGAAGGCGGCGAAGGGCACCGTGCTGTCGCTGACCACCGGGCTGTGAAAGGCCGTGGCGACCTTCAAGCGACGCGCGGTGATGCCGGCGGCCTCAAGGCGCTGCTCGACCGCGGCGATGGCGAGGGTCGGTCCCGAGAGGACCACCTGCTGGGAGTGGTTGTGGTTGGCGATGACCACGCCGCCGTCCAGGGGATCGGCCAGCTTCCACTGGTCCAGCAGGTCGCGAACCCGCTCGATCGGAGCGGCGACAGCCGTCATGGTGCCGTCGATCCGGGCGGCCTCGGCCATCAGCTCGCCCCGCTTGCGGGCGACGCGGAGCATATCTGTGGCACCGAGCAAGCCGGCCGCTTGCAGCGCGGTGATCTCGCCGAAGCTGTGACCGGCGACGTGATCGGCCTTCAGGCCCAGGGATGTGGCCACGTTGAGCAGGGCCAGGCTGGCGGCCCCGAGCGCGGGCTGGGCCCACTGGGTGAGAGTCAGGGTCTGGGCCTGGGATTCACGCTGGGCGTCGGTGAACGCGGACCTGGGGAAGACGACGGTGTGGAGCGCAACGGTGTGATCGCCCTGCGTCCCCATGGGCAGGTCGGCGGACAGGTCCCAGGCGGCGCGAGCGGCGTCGAGGTTCATCGCCACGGTCGCGCCCATGTCGATGCGCTGGCTGCCCTGGCCGGGGAAGAGGAAGGCGACCTGGCCGTCTGTTGTGCCATGCCCGTAGTGGATGCCGTTGGGGGTCGAGCGGGGCTTGCCCTTGGCGACCAGCTCCGCGGCGGTCTTCAGGAGATCCTTCAGCTCATCCAGGGAACTGGCGACCACGGCCAGACGGTGCGCGCCACCCCGCCAGGTCTGGCTGCGATGCCAGGCTTCGAAGCGCAGGTCCGTCGCGGTCTCGCTCAGGGAGGCGGCCTGGGCCGATAGCTCGCTGGCGCTGTCCGCGGCCAACAGGACCAGCTCGTGGGACCAGGTGCGCAGTCGCCCTGGGCGCTGGGTGCCAGTGTATTCTTCGAGCGCCACGTGGAAGTTGCTGCCCCCGAAGCCGAAGGCGCTGATCCCGGCGCGGCGGGGGTGATCGCTGGAGCGGATCCAGGGCCGGGCCTGGGTGCCCAGGTAGAAGGGGGATGTGTCGATGTGAAGGTCGGGATTGGGGCGGTCGACCTTGGCCGTGGGCGGCAGGATCTTGTGGTGCAGCGCCATCACACCCTTGAACAGACCCGCGGCACCCGCGGCGGCCTTGGTGTGGCCGATCTGGGACTTCACGCTGCCCAGAGCACACCACTGGCGGTCGGTGCGTCCGGTCTCTTCAAAGACCATCTGCAGTCCGCCGAACTCGGCGGCGTCCCCAGCCTTGGTGCCCGTGCCGTGGGCCTCGATCAGCTCGACCGTGTCCGCTCCAAAGCCGGCCCGGTCATAGGCGCGACGGATCGACTTGGCCTGGCCCTGGCTGACGGGTGCGTACACGGACTTGCTGCGGCCGTCGCTGGAGCTTCCGATGGCCTTGATCACGGCGTAGATATTGTCGCCATCGCGCTCGGCGTCCTGCAGGCGCTTGAGCGCGACCATGGCCATGCCCTCGCCCAGCATGGTGCCGTCGGCCTGGTCGCTGAAGGGGCGGCAGTCGCCGGTCGGAGAGAGGGCCGGTGTCTTGCTGAAGCACATATACATGAAGATGTCGTTCATCGTGTCGACACCGCCGGCGATCACGACATCGCTGTCGCCCATGGACAGCTCGTTGATCGCCATGTGCAGGGCCGAGAAGGTGCTCGCACAGGCCGCGTCGGTCACGCAATTGGTGCCGCCCAGGTCCAAGCGGTTGGCGATACGACCGGCGACCACGTTGCCCAGCAGGCCCGGGAAGGTCGCCTCTTGCCACGGCGCATAGTGGTCGGCGATGCGGTCCGCGATATCCTGGACCTCGTCCTCGCCCAGGCCGGCGTCGCGCATGGACTTGACCCACACCGGGCGCTGCAAGCGGCTGACCATATTGTTGAGCAATTCCTGGGCGCTGGTGACGCCCAAGATGCAGCTCATCCGGTCCTTGTCCATGTCCTTGAACTGGCTCCCAAAGGCGTCCTCCAGCACCTTTTGGGCGACGATCAGCGCCATGAGCTGGGCCGTGTCGGTGGCGGGAAGCAGGGAGGGCGGCACGCCCCAGGTCAGGGCGTCAAAGTCGACGGTGGGCAGGAATCCGCCGCGCTTGGCGTAGGTCTTGTCGGGCGCGGATCGATCGGGATCGTAGTAGTCCTCGATCAGCCAGTGGCTGGGAGGCACGTCGGTCAGCAGGTCGGTGCTGGCCAGGATGTTCGACCAGAAGGCGTTCGCGTCGGTGGAGCCCGGGAAGATGGCGCTGACCCCGACGATGGCGATGGGGTGGCGGGAAGGGTCGGACATGGAAGCTCTCCTGCGAAAGCGCCGTGCGGGCGCTGGCGGCGGGGCCC
>JAADHA010000045.1 GCA_013152105.1 Oligoflexia bacterium
GACGAAGCCGAGCTCGCGTCCGAAGACTTGAAGGCCATGATCGTGCCTTCCCTGCCTGGCCCGTCCGAGCCTCGCTCCTCCGATCATCAAGCGTCCGCCACGCCGCTGCCCGACGAGGGCGAGCTGAGCCCCCAGTCTCTGCACGCGGCCTCGGCCGATTTGTTGGACCTGCTGAGATCGACCGAGCGGGACCCTGAGCAAGGCACTGACGAGGATGACCTGGTTGCTCCGTCCGAAGCGGGAACCTTGCTCGATGAAGGGGACAGGGCGGGGGCGCTGCTCGATGACGATGGACTCTCCACCCTGGACGAGGACGATCTTGGCCTCTCCACGAACGCAGACCAGCTCGTCCGGGCCGGTGTCGAGGAATACGTGGTGCTGCTGGATCTCGCCGATGTCGTCGTGCTTGCCACGCTGGCGACTGGCGTGACCGGGTCGGTGTTGTCCGCGCCGCTCACCCAGCTCTCTGACGGCCAGGTCTGTATGCGCCTGGGGCCGGACACCGTGACCGCGGATCCTCGCGGCCTGGCCACGCGCGTGCGTCTGGGGGACTCGGTCATCGCGGTCACGCTGCGCCTGGTCGAGGGGGCCGCACCCATGCTGGTCCTGGGACGCGATGTCCTCGCCGGGCACGTCGTGGTGGACCCGGCGGCCCGGCACCTGCTGGATCCTCGGCGGTCGGGGGCGACCATCCAGGATCCGGCCGGGACCGAACACGCTCCGAAGAAGGGAAAGGCATAGGTGCATCCAGTCCTTCGACTGGCGCGAAAATACGGCTGGCGCTTCCGTTGGAGCTACGGGGGTGGTGTCCTCGCCTTGCTGCTGACCAACTGGCTGGGGGTACGGATCCCGGTCGAGATCGGCCAGGCCATTGACGCTCTGGGCAAGGGGGGACCGGTCGGGCAGCACGCGGCGTGGATCGTGGGGATGGGCGTGATGGTGCTGGCCGTGCGCACGCTGTCTCGTGTCCTCTTCTTCAATCCGGGGCGTGGCGTCGAGTATGCCCTGCGCAAGGACATCTTCGACCACCTCATGCGCTTGCAGCCAGCGTTCTACGCGGTCCACAAGCGGGGCGATATCGTCAGCCGAGCGAGCAACGACATCGGCTGGGCGCGCCTGGCCATGGGCTTTGGCCTGTTGGCCGTGTTCAACATCGCGACCGCCTTTTTGATGACCGGTGGCCAGATGGTCGCCATCTCGCCCAAGCTCACGCTCTTCCTGATCGCGCCCCTGGTCGTGGGTCTGGTGCTGGTGCGCCTGTGCATCGCCGTCCTGCTCAAGACCCAGCGCCTGTTTCAGGCCGAGCAGGGGCGCCTCTCCGACCAGGTCCTGGGCAGCCTCCAGGGAATCGCCACGATCCAGGGCTTCGTCGCCGAAGAAGCCTTCATCCACAAGTTCGAGCAACGCAACCACGAGATCTACCGACTCAGCATGAAGCTGGCCTGGCTGCGGTCGGTCGCTTTCCCGCTGTTGATCCTGGCCAGCGCCAGCGCCATCGCCCTGCTCTTGGGGGTGGGCGGTCCGATGGCGGTACGAGGCGAGCTCAGCGTGGGCGACCTGGCGGCCTTCGCGACCTTGCTGGCGACCCTGGCCGGGCCGCTGCGCGCCCTGGGCTGGATGCTGTCGATCATCCAACAGAGCCGAGCGGCGCTGGAGCGCATCTTCGAGCTGCTGGACGCGCCGGTAGACCGCCCCGAGGGCCAGCACCCGGCACGCTCCCCGGATCCCGGCCGCGGACCGGGCTTTCGCATCCGCGACCTGTCCTTTGCCTACCCCGACGAGCCCGACCGGCTGGTGTTGCGAAACGTAGACCTGGACATCGCGCCGGGCAGCGTCGTGGGCCTGTTTGGCCGCACAGGCAGCGGCAAGTCGACCCTGGTGCGCTTGCTGGCTCGCAGCTTCAACCCGCCGGTGGGGACGGTGGTGGTGCTTGGCGCTGGGGGCTCACAACAGGATCTGGTCTCCATCGACCTCGACGCTTGGCGAGAGCGCCTCGCGGTCGTGCCCCAGCGCCCCTTCCTGTTCAGCGAGTCCATCGCGTCCAACATCGCCCTCGCCGACCCGCCGGACCTGGACCGGGTCCGGGCCGCCGCGGATCGGGCGGCGCTGCGCGGTGACCTGGCGGCGCTCCCAGAGGGCTTGGACACGGTGGTCGGCGAACGCGGGATCATGCTCTCGGGTGGCCAGCGCCAGCGGGTGGCCTTGGCTCGTGGGCTGGTCCGAGACGCTGACTTCATCGTGCTCGACGACGTGCTCTCGGCGGTGGACCACGAGACCGAGGCCCGCTTGATCGAGACCCTGGGCAGCCTGGCGCAGGGCGATCGCGCACCGACGCGAATGATCGTCAGCCACCGCCTGAGCGCGCTGCGTGGCGCGGACCTCATCGTGGTGCTGGACCACGGGCGCCTGGTGGACCAGGGCACGCACCAGGATCTGGTGGCGCGGCCGGGCCTCTACCGCGACACCTGGATCGTCCAGCGAGACGGGCACGCCCGGCAGGGACGCGACCTGGCGGCAGGAGAGGGGACATGAGCGCCACCGACCAGCAAGCGGATCGCTCCGAGCAGGTGGGCTCTGATGTCCAGGTGCTGGCGACGGTGTGGCCCTATGCGCGACCCGATGCCTGGGCCTTCGCCTTGGCGCTGGTGATCACGCCGCTGGTGGCGGGGCTGAGCTTGTTGCAACCGTGGCTGGTCAAGCGAGCCATCGACCAGCACGTGGTGCCAGGGCAGAGCGACGGCCTGGCAAGCCTGGGGCTGACTTACCTGGGGGCCGCCCTGGGGGCCTATTTCTGCCAGGTCATCTACACGGTGGCGCTGTCCTATGGCGGATCGCGGACCATCATGCGCCTGCGCAGCGCGATCTTCCGACACGTCCTGAGCCTGTCCCAGCGCTTCTTCGACGGTCAGCCCACCGGTCGGCTGATGACCCGGATCACCAGCGACGTGGACAGCTTGGGTGACGCGCTCTCCGCCGGGGCCGTGACCATCGTGCTGGATGTGTTCATGGTGGTCGGCGTCCTGGGAACCATGTTCTGGCTGCAGCCGGGCCTGACCCTGCTCACCCTGGTGATGTCACCGATCCTCATCGTCGCGATCAACCTGGTTCGCCGGTCCTTGCGCCGTCTCTTCATCGAGACCCGCGAGGCGTTGGCCGCCGTCAACGCCTTCATCGCCGAGCGCATCGAC
>JAADHA010000148.1 GCA_013152105.1 Oligoflexia bacterium
CTGGGCGTGCAGTACCTGGGACCCATCCTGGTGGGTCTGGCGGGCGTTGGGCTGGTGCGTCGTTGGCGAAAGGGCTGGCCTCTCGCCCTGGCAGCCCTGACCGGCTTGGTGTTGGCGATGGGGACACGCCCGACCTACGCCGGCCAGGACCTGGACATTCCGCTGCTGGCAGACGCCGTCTTGCCCTACGCCTGGCTGCAGTGGCTGCTCAGTGTCACCGCCATCACGCCCCACTACCCCAGTCGCTTCATCGTTCTCACGGTCATCGCTCTGGCCGGGCTGGCCGCCCTGGCCCTCGCCGACATCACGCGGCCATCCCTGCGCGCGCTGGCCATCGGCCTGGTGGCACTGGCGATCGTCGATGTCGGCGAGCGCACGACCCAGGGTTGGCCGTGGCCCGTTGCGATCAGGCCGCCGGTCACCGGGCTGGCCACCCTCGCCGCCGAAGACCCAGGGGCCGTCGTGGACCTGGCCTACTTCAGCACGCGCGACCTGGACGCGCGCAACCGTACCGCCTGGTACCAGACCGCCTACGGGCTGCCCACCCAGGCCGTGGCGATCTCACAACTCGACGAGCTCAATATAGAGGGCGCCGCGACCGTGCTGGCCGTGCCGCTGATCCTCGACCTGCGGCAGCTTCGGTCCACCGGCGCGACGATGAAGCCGAACCAAGACTACCAGGCCGATCTGGCGCTGCTCCGCGCCGACGGCTTCCGATGGCTGATGACCTACCGAGGCGCTCAGACCGACCGGCTCGGACAGGTCACGCGGTCACCCACACCACCACCACGGCAACTGGCCGCGCTGAACAACCTGCTCGGCATCCCCTTCCTCCAAGACGACGGCTTCGCTGTGTGGCACATTCCGACGGTCGATGTCTCGGCCTCGGCCTTGGCCGAAGCCCAGAGATCCCGCGACGCCCGGATCGAGCAAGTCCGAGACCGCGTCTTCGAACGTGCGAGTCCGCATGAAGCGCCCGCCAATTAGATCAGGCTGACACCCATGACCCCACGCGCAAGTGCACACCGCTGGCTGGCCCTGATGCCCGCCCTGGCGGTCTCCGCGATGCTCACACAAGGATGCAAGCGCACACAGCTCGACTCCCCTCCCATGACTCGCCTGGAGATCCGGCTGCCCTCCCCACGAACCGGGCGGCCGCCTCCAGAAGACGGCATCCAAGGAGAGCGCGTCGTGTCTGTGCAGATCATCGTGCCGCAAGGCCCCTGGCTCGACGGTGCTGCACTGCGCCTGCCGACCTTGATCGGAACGGCTGAAGTGCGCCTGGACAACGTGGTCATCGCCAGACTGCAGAGCGGTCCGGGCGCGCCCGAGCTTCCCCTCGGCGGGATCCTGAGCGCGGGCCTCCATCGGTTCGATATCGACGCTCGCCCTGACCCGTCCCAAGACCCCATTCTGCGCGGGGCGTCGGGCCTTCGCACTCCTCCGATCACGCAAGCGCCGGTGCTCGTCCTCCGCCCGGCGATCCACATCACGACGCTGGCCGCCACGCTCAAGAACGGACAGGTCACTGCCCGCGCCGGCACCAAGGACGCACCGCAGGGCGCGTTGGTTCACTTCGTCATCACCCTCGACGGCAAGGTGCTGGCCGACCTGGGCACCCAGCCGGTGGTCGATGGCCTGGCCACGACATCCGCCAGACCGTGGCGCGGCGCGCAGTGGAGACTGGGGGCGCCCTCCCTGGTCAACCTTCACGCCATCTTGCAGGCGCCGGATGGGACGGTCATCGACTGGGACGAAGAGCGAGTGGGCCTGCGCGAGATCGGCTTGGCCAAGGGCCGCTTCGTCATCGGCGGCGAACCGGTGCAACTGGTGGCCGACCGCGCGGACACGGATATGGCCCCCCCGGCCCTGGTGAAGAGGACGCTCCAGAGCGGCAGCAGCACGGTCGAATTCCACGGCATCCCGGCCACCGATGACGCCCTGAATGCCCTGGACGAGGTGGGCATGGGCGCGGTCATCACGCCTCGCTGCACCGGCGTCCTGAGGGGGGCCGTTCCCCACAACCAGATCGGTACACGGATCGCCGCTGTACGCGACGAGCTGGCCATCCAGGACCGCGACCTGGTTGCCGAGCTGTCGCCCCACCCCTCGGTGCTGCTGTGGGTGGTCGAGGCCACATCGCAGCCCATCCTGGTCAACTTGCTTTCATCGGCTGCAAAGCAGGATCGACCCGTGGTGGGCGCCGACATCCGCCTGTCCAATGTCATGATCGGGGCGCCCTCGCACCACGATCCGATGGCCAATGCGTGGATCAACGAGACCGCCTGGAATGGGCCACGTGGCGACGCTGCGACCATCGCCAGCGCCTTCACCGCTGCCCTGGGCGAGGGCGCCCTCGGTGGCGTAATCGAGAAGAACAACACCCCCGACCGCATCAATTCCTGGCGCCACACCCTGGCGGCGGCCGGGGTCACCCCGATCAACCCCAAAGGCCAACGCGCCACGACGACACTCCAGCTATCCCAGGCGCGGCCGGGCACCGTCACGTGGCTCCAAGCCCCCTGGCTGGTCAGCGAGGCGGCGATTGTCGACGACGCTGGAAACGCCTGGCTGCACGCCTGGTATGACGGACCAGCCAACCTCAAGGCGGACGGCCAGGACATGGTCGTGCAGCTCCACGCGGGGGCGTGGACAAGAGACGGCCAGCCGCCCCCTGCCACGCTCGTCACCGTCGGGCCTGGGAAACCCTGAGCCGTCAACTACACAAGTGCCGAAAACAGGATTTGCGTTGAAGACGCATTGCGCTGGTATATAGTACCCACCAGGAGGAAACCTCATGACCACACTGACCATTACTCTGGTGCTGCTCCTCGGCGCCTGCGGCGGCAAGACCACCGACCCCGAAGGCACGGCCGCCGGGGAATGCTCCGACGGCGCCGACAACGACGCCGACGGACTCTTCGATTGCGACGACCCAGATTGCGCATCGTCCAGCGATTGCGCGGCCACGGACGGCGGCGCCTCGGATGGTGGCACCCCAGATTCCGGCACCCCAGATTCCGGCACCACTGACGCCGGCACACCGGACGCCGGCACGCCGGACGCCGGCACGCCGGACGCCGGCACGCCGGACGCCGGCACACCGGATGGTGGCGGACCGGACGCTGGCACACCGGATGGTGGCGGACCGGACGGTGGCGGACCCGATGGTGGCGGACCGGACGGT
>JAADHA010000305.1 GCA_013152105.1 Oligoflexia bacterium
CGCAGTTCGAGGTGTGCGATCGCGCGGGCTTCATCCACGGTGCGCACCACTCCGACGGGCCCGACGCCCGCAAAGACCTGCTCAGCGCCCCCTCGCAATAGCAGCTCGGCCAGAACCGCCGCTCCTGAACGGAAACAGGCGAGTACGTCGCGGCTCACATTGTAGTGGATGAGCGGGTGTCCGCCAGGGCCGCGGCGCACCGAGCCAGCCCCGGGGTCCCGCACCATGAAACCGTACTGGCCGACGTGGCGGAGATCGCCCATCCAGTCGGTCAATGCATGGCCGAGCAGCGGCAAGATAAGGGCCGCAAACTGCGGAGGAACCCAGAATCCTTCAAAGCGAACACGCTTGGCCAGCTCGCTGTCCAGGCGGTTGTCAAGCAAACCGTCCACGCCGTAGCCTTGAGGGATCGCCCGCCAGGGCTCGTCGATGACCCCGCCCCGGGCCAGCATTCCGATCGCGGGATGAACAGACAAATTGCGCCCAAGCCAAGACATGGAGAAGCCGCTGTCACGTAGCAGCAAGGGGCTACGCAGCGTGCCCGCGGCGACCACGACCGCGCGGGCACGAACCCGAAGTAGACGCCTCTCGCCGTTGTTGTCCTGACCTCTTGCCTCGACCGCAACGGCGCGGCCACTGTGCATCAGGATGCGGGTGGCGGTCAGCCCCGTGAACACCACTGCACCAGATCGAAGTGCTCGAGGGATATATGAAATGTCAGTGCTCTGCTTTGCACCCGTGGGGCAGCCAAAGACACAGACCCCCTGTCCGTCACATCCTGGGGCATTTCGAGGCAAGGGGCCGTGTGTGGCCCCAAGTGCATCGGCCCCAGCCGCGACCACAGCAGCGATATCGCCAAGGTGATCGGACTGCGCTGGCTCGACCTGGATGGTGCGCAGGACGGACTGTAGATAGGGTTCGAAGGCGTCGGGAGCGAAATCATCGCCCAGACCGAGCCCGGTCCTCCACTCTTCGAGAACAGGCCCCGGCGTCGGATAGCAGGTGCCCGAGTTGATGGTGGTGGTGCCGCCGACCACTCGTCCAGTCGGGATCAACAGCGGCACGTTCCCGACACTCATGCTGAGACCGCCCTGATGCCAGAAACGCCGAATACGGTCTTCCAGGGGACCACCGTAGTCGGACCGCTGCGCGTAGGGTCCGGCCTCGATCACCGCCACGCTGAGCCCTCGCTCAGACAGCAACGCCGCGACCGGCCCGCCCCCCGCTCCCGAACCAACCACCACCACGTCAACGTCGATCTCGGTCTCGGGCTGAAGCTGTTGCGGAGTCTGTACACCCGCCATCCAACGGGGGAGCGGTTCGGCTGCAGGCGCCTGGAAGGTGGGCAGACCCACGCGGTCGAGGTAGTCCCGACGACCGAAGTGGCTGAGCTTGATGGGCAGACCCAGCGCCAGACTGAGTCCACGACCGACGGGGCGGTTGTCACTGAGCGAAGCGACGAGAGCCCGACGACGATCGAGTTTCAGGCCCGCGAAGCTGCGCCCATGGCGGCCGATGGCGGCGACATCCAGAGCGTGCAGCAAGCCACGGTAGCCAAGACGTACCGCAGGCGGCAGCTCGGCGAGGAGCTCAGCAGTGGCCTGGATGGTCCCTTCGTCTGCCGGCGCGACGATGCCTCCGCCCTCGATCAGGACCTCGATATAGGCTTGAAGGGTCCGAGTCTCTGAAGCCGTCAGGACTTGACTTGGAAGACCCGGAAGAGACACGCGCCGAAGGGTCGTCGATAGAGACCAACTCGACGCAAACGATGGAATGTCGCGCAGGTCGAAGTACAGGGCGCCCTCGGCGAGGACTTCGTCTGCGCAGCTCAGCCGGACTGGCAGAAATGTCATGGAACGTAGTGGATGGCGGCCACCGAGGCTCTTGTGGCCGTGCAATCGGTAGTTGCAGCCCTGATCGTCGGAGAAGTACAGATCATAGGCGATGCGACGGGTCCGGATGAAGGACAGTTCCAGGGTCCCGTTGATGGCCACGTCCTGTCCCCAGGGCGGAACGCTGGCCACCCCGCTCAGGCGCGCCCGTCCGTTGCGGGCCAGGCGCTTGATGGCGGAGACTTCGGCCTTGACCTCGATATCGGCGCTGTGGCGGTGGCCCTGCTGGTCTACGAGTTCGCCACGCATCGTCTCGAAGAAGCTGAGGCCGCTCATCGCATCACCTCGATCCCCGGCGCGGGCTGGGGCTGGAGAAATTCCAGGGCACCTCCGTGCTGGGACTCGCACACGAACCCGTCTTCATCGACCGGATTCACCCGAAGCGACACCGACGCGAGCTTGCTGTTGAGGCAATAGGAGATCTGGCCCGAGGGGTTTTCATAAGGCAGACAGACCATGCGGTCCGGGTGAGCGCGCATCGAGAGCTGTGCGTCGCCGCCAGGTCCGCGCATTCGCAGTGACCAGCACGGGAAGTCGATGTCGGTCTTCTGTCTCCACAGGTCGAGGATGCGGTCGAAAGAATAGCGGGATTTGCCGCGTCGTATGGTCATCATGGCCAACAGGGGTGTCGTGAAGCCACCCATGACGACCCGCCCCGCGGCGGCCTCTACAGTACAGAAGACCTCGCCCGCGGAATTGAGGAAATTACACTGTCCCCATGCGTACTCAGGACTATGTGCAGGGCCCCAGTTGTGTCCCTGCATCCCAACCCACTGGTCGATCTCCCAGGTCTGTCCGCGTGATACCACATGCCCCGAGACCATCAATACCGGTGCTGGCGTGACCAGCTTGTTGCGGGGCAGGCGACTGTCGATCAGGCGGTCAGACGGGAACAGGCAGAGCGGTTCCCCCAGCAAGCCTGGACTCCGCTCCCAGTGCAGGTCCCAGGACAGCTCGCCGAGTTGACCTTGCGCGTTGCCCGAAGTGGCGCCCAGATCGAAGCTGCAGTCCGCAACCTGAATCTGGGGGTCGTCGCCATCGAAGTGTGCCTGATCGAACGGGACCGTGGCCCGCTGCCCCCATGCGCGCCGACCTGGTTCGCCATTACCGTCGAAGCAACTACACCAGGCCGACGCCTGTGCCCCCCCGCTGCGGGATCCAAGGATCGTCGCCTTGAGCCAGATGGCGCGGGGAAGACTGGGGTGGTTTGCGCGGAAGAACCAGCTCTCCACATGCTCATTCCCAGCGACGTAGCGAATGAGATTGGCGGGGCGAGATGCACGAGCAGTCATCGAGGCTCCAGCGGGTGGACACGAACGGATGATCTTTGGTCGGATGGTCCGACCATTTTATGGTCACCTTCGCTGTGGCGCAAGTCCCGAGAGGGTTCTGCATGCTGGGTCGACCTGACCACAGACAGCGGGCGAGGCTCAACACGCGACGCAGTGGTTGTCCAGGACATAATCTGTCCTTCTTTTCGCTTGCCATAATGCGCGTGCTGATTACTTGGCTGGCATGCTGCACAGCGAAGACCAGGCATGGGCGGGTCCACTCACCACCTTCATCCCCAACGATGTGGGCGTGGTCGCGATTACGCTGGAACATTGCTCGCGCTTTCCGGTGGCGATCGGTGCGATGACCGCGCTGGAACGTGCCGTGGAGTTGCTCGCCCAACAGGGACAGGCACTTGACCTGCGACTGGCCAGACTAGTGGCCTGGTTCAAGACGGAAGACCTCAGTGAGCTTGGCTACCCAGGCTTCGGCGCCTTCTGCCGCGAATGTGTGGCATGGAAGAGCTCCTGGCTCCGTTCGCTGGTGCGACTGGCCCAGTCGCCGCTGCAGTTGGTGAAGGACGCCGTCTGCCAAGGTTGGTTGCCGCTCTCAGCGGCCATCGAGGCTCCGGGACATGTCTCCACGGGCGAACAGGTCGCCTGGTTGGCAGAAGCCCGTCAGCGCAGCAATCACCCTGCGGCGCACCCGGATCCCTCCCCCCGGGTCACCTTTTATGGCGCCGATGCGGCCCTGGTTCGCGACGCGCGCCAGCGGGCTCGCCTGTGGCTGTCCTGGCGCGCGCCAGCGTCGACCTGTGACGGGTTCGTTCTCGACTGCTTCGAACAACGTTTGTCCAGGGCGCAGCTTCTTGGATTGGCGTTCACGCCGCCCCCTCTACCGGACACGACGGCGCCATCCTGGTGCCAGACCGAAGACCCGGCGACCCCCATGCTGGGCAAGTGGGAGCAGCCACGGGACCTGCACCATGGGCTCTCGCTGTTGGGCGATCTGCAGGCACTACGCCGGGGCAGGCTGGCAACGCTTGGCTTGGCGGTCGACCACGTCGTGGCCTGTGGCTGGTTTCGTGACTTCGGCTTCAGCACGCTCGGCGACTATGCTCGCGATGTCCTGGGCATGTCCCTGCGTACCCTCCAGCGCCTGCGACGCGTGGCGCGCGTGGTGAACACCTATCCACAACTTCGACAAGCCCTGGATGGCGATCTCGACCTCGACCGATGCCAGGCCATCACCCAGCTCGTCGACAGCGCGCAATCTGTCGACGACTGGCTTGGAATCGCCCGGAAACTGGGAGTTGGCGAGCTTCAGCGGGTCGTACAGCGGGCTCGGATGGGCTCTGCGGCCAGCCAACTCGATGCCGTAAGGCGGCGGGTGGCCAGGCTTCCCTCCGCAGTCGACCCATGCGGCGACGCGACCGATGGCGGCGGCACGACAAATACCGGCACGACAGGTGGCACGACAAATACTGGCACCGCCATGGTGGCCGCCGCGGTGCTTCCACCGGACCTGGATCCCGGGGCCAGGGCGCGGGCCGTCTGGGCCCCACCAGACCTGCTAGAGGCCGCGCGCTGGTTCCTGGACACTGCGACCACGCCCCCCCAAGGTCGCTGCGCCAAGGTCAAGCTCCGCGACCGCTTCGTCTGCCAGAATCCAGAGTGCGCCAGACGAACCCTGCGGGTCCATGCCCACCACCTGCGCTTTCGCAGCCGCGGAGGCTCGGACGACCCCGACAACCTCTTGACCCTGTGCCCCAGTTGCCACCTGCGGCTGATCCACACCGGGCGGGTCGTGGTACGGCGAGAAGGTGACCGGCTGGTCTGGCGGTACCCAGGTCGCATTGTCTGGGTGGGATAGACCGGCAGATCACCCGTCTTCGGAACTGCCATGCATCCGCTCATGCTGCCGACCGTATTGGCCACGCTGCCCCTCGGCGGGACACCTCGGTGGCGAACCGGTCCCCGTGACCGCCCAGGTCGACGATACGGGCTGGGACATCAGCCACTATGACATCGATCTGAAAGTCGACCCCGACGCGCAGACCGTAGCCGGCACGATCACGCTGACCGCCGACGCCAACAGCACCGCTCCCCAAAGCCTGGTGCTCCACGCCGACGGCCCCACGATCACCCAGATCACCGTAGACGGCGCCGCGGTCACCTGGACCCAGGACGGCGACGACGTCCAGATCCCCACCACCCACGCGTCCGACAAGCTCACCCTGACGATCACCTACAGCGTCTCCGGCGACGACACAACTGGCTCCTTCCTCGGCCTGCCTTGGGGCCAGCCCATCACGTCCCTCAACGAACCCAGCGGCGCCCGGCACTGGCTTGTCGTCCGCGACGTGCCCTGGGACAAGGCCACCGTCACCTGGCACACCACCATGCCAGACGACTGGACCGTCATCCAGAACGGCATCGTCACCGCACAAGACAGCGTCGACGGCTGGACCACCACCGTCTCCGAACTGGACCTGCCCCTACCGCCCTACCTGATGGTTCTCGACGCCGGCGACTTTGACGTCTGGCGGGACGACAGCGGCGCGGTCCCAGTCGAACTCTGGGCCGCACCCGACAAGCTCGACGCCACCATCGCAGACTTTGGCGACACCGCGGACATCATCGCCTTCTTCGCCGATATCTGGGGCGCCTACCCCTGGCCCATCTACCGCAACGTCATCGCCCCCTTCAGCGGCGGCATGGAACATACCACCGCCACCACCCTCGCAGACAGCCTGCTCGGCAGCGACTGGGCCGGCATCATCAACGCGCACGAGATCTCCCACCACTGGTGGGGCGACTACCTGACCTGTGCGAGCTGGGACGAGATCTGGCTGAACGAGGGCTTCGCCAGCTTCGCCGAGCTGCGCTGGTACCAGGACGCCTACGGTGAAGATGGCCGGCAGTCCTACTTCGACTATCAGCGCAGCACCTACCTGGACTGGAAGACCTACGAAGGCGTCTTCAGCCTGTACAGCCCAAACTATATGTGGGGCGGCACAGTCTATGAAAAAGGGTCGCTGGTCCTCGACATGCTGCGCAGCCTGGTGGGCACCGACACCTTTGACGCGGCCCTGCGCCGGTATGCCGACGACAACGCGCATGGCGCCGTCACCACCCCCGACCTCCAGGCCGCCTTCGAAGCGCAGACCGGTGAGGACTGGGGCTGGTACTTCGACCAGTGGGTCTACCAGGCCGACGATCCCACCTACACCGTCGGCGTCCAACAGCGCCTGATGACCAACGGAAGCTGGCAGATCGACCTCTTCGCCCGACAGGACAACCAGGCCGGCTCGTGGACCATGCCCATGGACTGGCTCTTGATCCTCGACGACGGAAGCACCCAGGACGCCAGTTTCTGGGTTGACGAGAACACCGCGACCCTCAGCCTGTGTCTGGCCGCCTCCCTCACCGACGCGCAGCCGGACCCACAGACCCGCCTTCTGCACGGCGGCATCACCCGTGACGATGGTGCATTCCAGCCCATCGCGCTCACCTGCGGTCAGGCCGCCGACCCACAGCCCGGCAGCGACACTGGCGATGGCCTTGCCCCGTCTTCCCCGGCATGCAGTGGCTGTGCGAGCGCCCATCCAGTGGGCGGCCTGTGGCTGAGCCTCCTGGCACTCTTGTGCTTGCAGCGCCGCCGCACGGACTGACGAATACACGACACCAGAATCTGCCTCCGGCGGCCTTGCACCCCCGCGCCGAGTGGTTACCTACCGGTCAGTCAGTCATCCTACCTACCGGTCGGTAAGCACCCGTGAACTCCCTATCCCTCGACGCCAAGCTGAGCACCGATGGCGAGCTTCGCCCTCGGATCCTCGCCGCGGCAGTAGAGCTGTTCGCCGACCGCGGCTACGGAAGGACATCCATGCGCGAGGTCGCTGCGGCAGCAGGCTGCACCAAGCCGGCGCTGTACTACCACTTCGGCAGCAAGGACGACTTGTTCCGCGCAGCCATCGGCCAGTGCATGACCGGCCTGAAGCCCCTGCTCGATCAGGTCGCCACGCTTCCTGGAACCGTGCGTGACCGGATCGTCGCCTTTGCCCGCGCCATGTTCAAGATTCTGCGCAGCGATCCGGCCCCCATGCGCCTGATGCTCGCCATGCAGACCCGCCCGGATCACTCCCAACCCGACATCGACTTCGCGCGCTACCACGCCCAGAGCCAGGCCCTGTTGCGTACGATCTTCGAAGAAGGCGTCCATAGCGGCGAGATTCGACCCGATGTGGATCTCCAAGAGGCCGCCCTTGCGCTGACCGCCATGCTGCACAGCCACGCTTTCATCGCCCTCAAGGGCGTGCCCACCTCCGATGATGTCCCCGAACGAATCGTCGCGCTGCTCTTCGATGGTATCCGAACCATCCCCTCCACCTTGCCTTGAGGGTCACGATGACACTCTCCTTGCGGTTGTCACAGAGCCTGTTCCCGCTGCTCTTGGCGCTGCCCCTCGCGCTGCCCCTCACCCTGGCAGCGTGCGGCCAGGCGGATGCCGATATGGTCGCGGCAGCGTCTGATGACAGCCTCGTCCCGACCGTCCCCGAAGCCGTCCCCGAAGCCAATGACGTTCGGGTAGAGGTGGTCAAGATCGAGGGTTCCGACGCCACCTTGGACGTCACCGTACCGGCCGAGGTCAAGGGGGCCCGCGACGCCCTCCTCGCCAGCCCCACTGGCGGCTACGTCGAGAAGGTCTACGTCAGCGAGGGCGATGCCGTGCGCCGCGGTGCGAAGCTGGTGGCCATCGACCGTGCCAGCGCGACGGCCCGCAAGGCCCAGGCGGCCGCACATCTCGCCCAAGCCCAGTCCGACCTCGCCCGCATCCAGAAGCTGGGAGACACCGCCAGCGACCAGCAGCTCACCCGCACCAAGACCCAGGTGGACCTGGCACAGGCTGCATTCGACCTGGCCAGCATCGCCTGGCAGCGCGCGCTGGTGACCGCCCCATTCGACGGCGTGGTCGTGCAGATCGGCGTCGAAGTGGGCGAAGTAGCCGGCCCCGGAAGTCCCCTCGCCCGCCTCGTCCAGCTCGACCCCGTGGTCGTCTCGATGTCAGTGTCGGACCGCGACGTGGTCAGCTTGCGTACCGGTATGGCTGTGGATGTCCAGACCGACGCAAATGCCAGCGCCCTGCACGGAATCTTGGACGCAATCGCGCCGGCCGCCGACCTCAAGACCCGATCCTTCGTCGTCAAGGCTTCGATTCCAAACCCTGACCACGCCCTGCTCCCCGGAATGGTCGCGCGGGTCAGCATCTCCGACAAGATCGCCACTGACGCGGTGGTCATCCCCCAGGAATGGTTGGTCACGCGCATCGACGGGGTCGGCGTCTTTCTGGTCGAGGACGGCGTGGCGCGATGGCGACCGGTCCACGCCGGACGGGTCGTCCACGACCAGATCGTCATCGATCAGGGCCTGAGCGTCGGCGACACCATCGTCAGCACCGGCCAGCGCTCGCTGGTCGACGGTGACGCCCTCCTGGTCGCCCGCAGCGGAACCTGTTGCGTCCAAGGGCGGCCGTCCTTCTGAGCATGCCCGCTCATCCTGGCCGCATCCCTCACTTTCTCTTGCCTCCCGGGACCTGCCATGATCCGCCTTTTCGTGCGGAATGCGTCGACGATCCTGCTGCTGGTCATCACCATCTTCGTGTTCGGGTGGTCCAGCTACCAGAGCCTGCCCCGCGAGAGCTTCCCCGACGTCGACATCCCCGTAGTCCTGGTGACCACGCCCTATATTGGCGTGTCACCCGCCGACATCGAGTCGCTGCTCACGATCCCCATCGAGCGCGAGCTGTCCACCGTCGCCGATGTCAAGCGCATGACCAGCACCTCGGCCGAGGGCGTGTCGGTCGTGGCGCTGGAATTCGATCCCGATATGGACATCTCCGAGGCCCTCCAGAAGGTGCGCGATCGCACCAACCGTGCAAAGCCCGACCTGCCCGAGGACGCGGAAGACCCAACAGTCCAGGAAGTCAGCCTGGACGACTTGCCCATCATGATCATCAACCTGGCAGGGCACCAGGACGAAGAGCAGCTCAAGAAGCTGGCCGAGGACCTCCAGGACGAGCTGGAGCGGATCTCCGGTGTGCTCGACGTCAAGATCGCTGGTGGTCTCGAGCGCCAGATCCGCGTCCAGATCGACCCGGCCCGACTGGCAAACTACAATCTGAGCCTCAACAATGTGACGACCGCGATCCGCGACGAGAACGTCAACATCCCTGGCGGAACGGTCCGCGCCGACGACACCACATTCCTGGTGCGCGTCCCTGGCGAAGTCACGACGGCCCGCGACATCGAGCAGATCGCCATCAAACGTGCGGGCGACCGCCCGGTCTTCATCGCCGATGTCGCCCACGTCATCGACGGTTTCGCTGATCGTTCGTCCTACGCTCGCATGAACGGCGAGCCATCGATCTCAATCTCGATCACCAAGCGGGCCGGCGAAAACCTTCTCGCCATCGCGGACCAGGCCAAGCTGATCGTCGCCCACCAAGCCGACAACTGGCCAAGCGGCGTCGAGTACCGCGTGCTGGCCGACCAGAGCAAGCACATTGAACGCCAGGTCAGCGATCTCGAGAACAACATCCTGACCGCGCTGGTCCTGGTGGTTGGCGTCCTGGTCTTCGCCCTCGGCCTGCGAACCAGCCTCTTCGTGGGTCTGGCGATCCCCCTGTCCATGCTGATGAGCTTCGCTGTCCTGCAAATGCTGGGTCTGACCCTGAACATGGTGGTGCTCTTCGCCCTGGTGCTGGCCCTGGGCATGTTGGTCGACAACGGCATCGTCATCGTGGAGAACATCTACCGACACATGGAGGAAGGAAAGGACATCGTCACCGCGTCGATTGACGGCACCAATGAAGTCGCGGTCGCGGTCGCAGCGTCGACCGCCACGACCGTCGCGGCCTTCTTCCCGCTGATCTTCTGGACTGGGATCATGGGTCAATTCATGGGCTTCATGCCCAAGACGGTCATCATCGTCCTGGTCAGCAGTCTGGTCGTCGCCATGGCCATCCTGCCCGTCATCACCTCTCGCCTGATGAAACCGGCCCCCCAAAGCCAGGAAGTGCACAACGAGCTGAGCGTACCTGAGACCACCGGCATCATGGCCTGGTACCGGCAGACCCTGGAGGTATCGATCCGGCATCGCTACGTCTCGGTGGCGATTGGCTTGCTCACCCTGGTGTTGACGATCTTCGCCTATGGCGTGCTCAACCACGGCACCGAGTTCTTCCCCAACGTCGAGCCGGACCGAGCGACCGTCGCGGTACGCATGCCAGATGGCGCGGACATCGAGTCGACCGACCGGGTCGTGAGGCGGATCGAGCGTGTGCTTGCCCGCCAGAAAAACGTCGATGTCTATGTGGCCGAGACCGGCGTCTCGGGCGGCGGCAGCCCCATGGCTGGAGCGCAGGCCGCCATGAACGAAGCACGTCTGACCGTGGACTTTCTACCCAGCAAGAACGACGCCGGACCCGACGATACCAAGCGGATCGAGAACACCTTTCGCACCATCGATCGGATCCGACGCGCCGTCGCGGAGATCCCGGGGGCCGAGATCGTGGTGGACCAGGAGCGAATGGGACCCCCTGTCGGCAAGCCGATCAGCGTAGAGGTCTCTGGAGATGACTTCAATCAGGTGGGCGAGGCGGCGGCCGATGTCCTCCGACAGCTCGGCACGATCCCGGGCGTGACCGACCTCAAGGACGACTATCGAGTGGGCCGACCCGAGATGCGTCTGCGGATCGATCGAGGCAAGGCCAAGCGCGTCGGCGCCAGCACGGTCGCGGTCGCAAACGACGTCAGGACCGCCATCGCGGGCAACACCGCTAGCACCATTCGAGACGGCTCTGACGAGTACGACATCGTCGTGGAGCTGGATCCCCGCTTTCGCGACGACCTCCAGAGTGTGTTGGCGCTACGGGTCGCGGGCCGAGAGGACACCAGCCCCAAGACCTTCGCCGTGCCGCTGTCCACCGTCGCCTCCTACAAGCTGGTCGGTGGCTCTGGCGCCATCAAGCACGTCGACCAGAAGCTGGTGGTGACCATCGAGGGTGATGTCGTCCCCGGCTTCAACGAGAACGCCGTGCGCCAGGCTGTGGTCGGCAAGATGGACCAACTCCAGGTGGACAGTCTCCCCGACGGCATCGCGCTCCGACTGGGCGGCGCCAATGACGAGCAGAAGGACGCCCAGGAATTCCTCGGGCGTGCCTTCATGATCGCCATCGCCTTGATCGCCATCGTCCTGGTTGGGCAGTTCAACAGCTTCAGCACTCCCTTCATCATCCTCTTCACCGTCGTCCTGTCACTGGTCGGGGTGCTGTGGGGCCTCATCGTCACGGGCACGCCATTCGGGATCATCATGACCGGACTGGGCGTGATCTCACTGGCTGGGGTCGTGGTGAACAACGCCATCGTCCTGTTGGACTATGTCGACCAACTCCGCGCCAGGGGCATGGACATGCATGACGCAGTTGTGAAGGCCGGTATCACGCGCTTCCGCCCGGTCATGCTCACCGCCATCACGACGATCCTGGGCCTGGTGCCCATGGCGATCGGCCTGACCGTCGACTTCGGACGCATGCGCATCCTGTGGGGGGGACGCAGCGCCGAGTTCTGGGGCCCGATGGCGATCGCCGTCATCTTTGGGCTGGCCTTCGCGACCGTCCTGACCTTGGTCATGGTCCCGACCTTCTACAGCATCCGCGAGGACTTCAATCAGTTCATCGAACGTCGCCTCAGCCGCAAAACCCATGCAAGCAAGAACAACGCAGCCCCAACGGTCCTGACTGCGCTGCTGCTCGCCGCGATCGGCCTGGCAACACCGGCCCAGGCGGCACCGATCAGCCTGGATCAGGCATGGTCGGCGGCCGAGTCGCACAACCTCGACCTGCAGGTCATGTCCGAACGGACCCGGCAGGCCCAGTCCATGCGAGGCCAGGCCTGGGCCCTGCTGCAACCCCGGGTCACGGCTGGCGCCAGCTACACCTTCAACCAATTCGACACGACCCTGGATGTCACGGATATGATCCCGCCGGACCTGCTCAAGCTGCTCGGCGACAGCTTCAGCAGCGAGCCGATCGTCATCCAGCAGAAACGGCAGTTCGGCGGCAACTTCAATCTGGTGCAGCCCCTGTTCAACGGAGAAGCCCTGCCGCTGCTGTCCGGTGCCTACAAGAACGCGCGGGCCGCGGGTCTGGATGAGGCGAGCCAACGACAGCAGGTCCGAGCTGGCGTCACCACCGCCTTCTATGGACTCGCCATCGCTCGGCAGGCCCGCAAGATCGCCGCGGGTGCGGTCGAGACCGCAAACAATCACCTGACCCTGGCGCAGCGCCAGGTCGACGCGGGCCTGGCACCGCGCCGCGCCCTGATCCAGGCCCAGCTCTCTTTGTCCCAGGCCCAGCGCCAGCTCTCCAACACCGACGGACAGATTGTCGCGGCCGAGGAGTCCTTCGCCCGGGCCACCGGGCTGCCCCGGGACAGCGACCCACAGCTCCCTGAGGACCGCCTCCAGGACCTGCCTCCCTCGGCCGACGCCGCGGTCGCTGACGCCCTCGCCAGCCGTGCCGATCTCCAGGCCGGTCGGCTCAGAACCCAGGTGGCTCGTCTGTCGCGCCAGTCCAAGGCCATGGGCTTCCTACCCACGGTCGATGTCCGATTCACCGAGCTGTACTCTGATGTCGCCGGTTTCACTGGCGAAAACTGGACCTGGATGGTCGTGTTCGGCGCAAACTGGACCCTGTGGGACGGCGGCCTGCGCGCCAGTCAGCTCAAGGGTCAGTCCAGCCAGGTGCGGCTGGCCGACATCGCCGCCCGCCAACAGCAAGAGCAGGCCATCCAAGACGTGCGCACGACCTGGCAAGACCTGCGACGTGCCGAACTGGCACTTCAGACCGTCCAGCATGAGCTCGACCTGGCCCAGGAGAACCTGACCCTGGCCGAGCGCGGTTTTGAAGCCGGAACGGTCACCTGGATCGAAGTCAGCGACGCCACACAGGGCATGGAAGCCGCCCGCCTGACCAGCCTGCAAGAGCGCATGAACCGCGACCTGGCGGCGATGCGCCTCAAGGTGGCGATCGGAGCCTACTGACGAAGCGCCCCGTCCGGCACCAGGCTGGATCTTCGAGCCCCGTGCGCACTTGTTTCAGGGCCCAAGCGGCGGTAGGTTGACCCGACCGGAGGTGCAGCATGGGCGTGGCGCGCAAGATGCTTCGTGGCATCGGTCGGCGCGCAGCCGACAAGGTGATGGATCGCTTGGGCGGACGCCTGGTGTCTCGCATCGCGGACACATCGTCCGATGCTCCCAGTGCCTTCCACCGGCCCAAGCGCGACGTGTACCGCCACATGCAGGACGGCAAGCTGGCGGCTCCGCCGTCCAACATCGGCCAAGATCCGGCATCGGTTCCGGCATCAGTTCCAGAATCGCTCGACCACGACACAGCCAAGCACGATCCTGAACCGGATCCCCAGCGTTGACCCCAGAGCCGCCTCTGGCGCAGTGGGGTGACGACGTGGCGTCACCGCCCTTCCACATCTGGATCCGCAGGGTCGGGCAGGTCTGCACCACGTGCGCCCTGCGCTTTGAGGTCAAACAGGGCAAGGGCGTGCTCCGCGTGTCGCGGCCTGGCGTGCTGATCGTGCCGCCGGCCCGCGACCACGGCTACGAAGAACACCTCGCCCCTCCGCAGCTTCGCTCCAGCCTCTTCCTGCACGTGCCAGGTCACGGAAGACCCCGCTCTTCCTTTCCGCTCGACCGGCTTACCGACGCCGTGATCGGCCGCATGGACATCGATGTCTGGCACGAGCTCAGCCTGATCCGCGGCCCAAAGGGCCAGTACCGCTTGGAGTACCGCGAAGACAACGACGACTGCGAGGTCCTTGGTCTGGGGGGTCGAACAGAGTCCCCGATGCCCCAGCAGGTCAGCGCGGCAGACTTCGCCAGGATCGGCCAGATCGTTGAGTTGGTGGGCGCGCATGTGCAGGCGCCCGACGGCTCAGTCGATGAGATCATCGAAGCGGATAGCGACACCGCCCAGTCCCAGATCGGCTTCACCCTGTTTCCTGAAGATCGACCCGATCAACTCCTTGAACCGCCATCTGCACCGCTAGCCCAGCAGAGCGCAAGCCAGGACCTGTGGGATTCTGCCGCACTCGAAACCCTGGTCAGCGCCACACCAGCGGTAGATCTGGTCGACCACACGCCGCCTCCTGTGCGCCCCTCCGCGCCCGAGTCGTCGCCGTCACTGCCCTCTTCAGACGAACAGCCCCACCCCAGCAGTGACCAGGACAGCCACAGCGATGACCTGCAGGTCTTCCCAGGGGGACCTCAGAAGCTGGCACGCCACCTTCGTCGCCAGCTCGCTCGCCGGGACTTGACCATCATGCAGCTCCGGCAGCGAGTCTTGCACCTTGAACAACATCTGCGTGACCTCGGCGGGGACCCCGAAGCCTTATAGGGTACGCCTTGGCGCGCGGACAGCTCGGACCCGCGCACCCTCAACTGCGAGGATCTCATGCGTTCCCTTTGGCTCTGGCTGCTGGGTCTGGTCTTTGGCATCACTCTGTTCCTCACGGACAAGCCGGCCATGGCCGCCGATCTCTGCGAGACACCACAGAGCGCTGCGGCCAGTCTTCTCGACAACCTGCAAACCGACAACTGGCAGCCAGACCTGGCCGCCAAGTGCCTGGACGTGCCGCCCGAACGTGAGGCCGAGCGCACTCGGCTGGCGATCAAGCTCAAAAAGGTGCTCGATGCGCGCGGGCTCTATGTCCCAACCGCCGACCTGCCCCAAAATGCCGACTACAGCGATGACCTGGGCCGGCATCGGCTAGAACCCCTGGTCAATTTCCCCGATGTCGTGCTCGATCGGACCGCCGACGGCTGGATGTACAGCCGGGCCACGGTCGCCCGGATCGACCCGCTCTATGCCAGCACCTTCAGCTCGTTTTCCCAGGCATTCCAGGACGCCCTGCCCGACTTCTTCATGCGCCACTTCCTGGGCATCGAGCTGTGGCAGGTTCTCTACTTCCTGCTGCTGCTGGCCGTGTCGCTGGCCGCTGGCCGGTCGGCCCAGGTCTTGTTGGCCAACCAGGTGCTGCGGATCACGCGCCGTCTACGGGTAGCGACGACCACCGAGCTGATCCAGCGCACCCGGGGCCCCCTCACCTGGGTGACCACCGGCGCGGTGTTCATGTGGGGGATCCCCGACCTGCAGCTCTCGGTGCGCCAGAGCCAGGTGCTCCTGCTGTTCGCCCGTCTTGTCCTGGCCTTTGCCATCGTCGTTGTCGCCGTCCGGGTCGTCGACATTGTCGCGGACATCTGGGCCGAAAAGGCCAAGAAAACCGACAGCAAGTTCGATGATCAAGTCGTGCCCCTGCTGCGTCGCATCGCCAAGGTGGTGATCTCCGCGGTGGCCATCCTGGTGGTCATCGAGAATATGGGTGTCGATGTCGCTGGCCTTATCGCCGGACTGGGTATTGGTGGCCTGGCTTTCGCCCTGGCGGCCAAGGACACGCTGGAGAATGTATTCGGTTCCATCGTGATCTTCCTGGACCGTCCCTTTCAGGTCGGCGACTGGGTGGTCATCGACGGCAGCACCGAGGGCGTGGTGGAAGAGGTCGGGTTCCGCACGACGCGCATTCGCACCTTCTACAATTCCCTGCTCAGCGTGCCCAACGGCAAGGTCGCCATGGCCCACGTCGACAACATGGGGCTGCGCAAGGTTCGCCGACTCAAGATGGACCTGGGACTCACCTACGACACGCCACGGGCCAAGGTCGAAGCCTTCGTGCAGCAGGTGCGGGACTTCATGAAGGCCGATCCGGTCGTGTGGGACGGCACCCTGGAGATCCACTTCAACAGCTTCGGCGACAGCTCTCTCAACGTCATGATCTATGCCTTCCTCGACGTACCGGACTGGTCCCAGGAACTGCAGAACCGGCACCGGATCATGCTGGAGTGGATGCGCATCTCCGAAGACCTGGGGATCTCCTTCGCCTTCCCCAGCCAGAGCCTCTACGTCGAGACTCTGCCACCGGGCTTGGCCACGCCCTCGGCCTGAGACGCGCCCAGAGACGCGCCCACAGACGCGGTCTAGTGGCGCTGGCCCTCGGATGGGTCCAGGTCCAGGGTCCGGCCCTTCCAAGACGCCGTGCCGCGGACCGTCCGCAGGGCGCTATGCCACAGCAAGGCGACCAGCATCAGCACCGCCAGGGGCTGAGTAGGACCGTAGCGAGGGTCCATATCGTAGGCGACATCGAGGTAGGCCCGGACGAGCAGCATGATCCCCGACACGGCCAGGCCCCACCACAGCAGGGAGGCGGGCACCAAGCCCAGCATCGCCAGGGGGACCAGGGCAAAGGGCAAGAACACCGTGCCCAACAGCCAGATCGTAAGAAAGACCAACAGCCCGAAGCTGCGGCGGATCCCGGTGAACAGGTTCTTGGTCCAGCCCTCCCACAGCGCGCCGAGCGAGTCGTACATCCGGCACGAGAACAGCTCTCGCATCATCAGCAGGTTGTAGGCAGCGCCCGATCCGACGATGGCCGTGGCCATGCCGACATCATCGAGCACCGCCCCCGCCACCGCGCCGTGTCCTCCGACCGCGCCATAGGCACGGCGCTCTAGCAGGATGAACTGCCCGTTGGCCAGTGGGCGGTCACTGCGATGCTCGGGATCGTTGAGCTGGTCGAGGTCGTTGCCCGCCATGATGAGCGCACCCACGGCCGGCTGGAGCACGCGCTCCCAGAAGGACGCCGTGTCGAGGTGGCCCAGGCCCGAGAGCATGCCCAGCTCGTGGTCGACCGCCCAAGCAACCGCCGCCGAGACGGCGTGGGGACGCAGCCGGACATCGGCGTCGATGAAGAGCAGCCAGGCACCCGTGGCGACCTTGGAGGCCCGCTGGCAGGCCCAGGGCTTGCCCAGCCATCCCTTGGGCAGAGGCGCATCGCCACCGCGCAGCACGACCAGCCGGTCGGGCCACTGCGCGGCGAGCTCGGCGAGGATCTGGCTGGTCCCGTCGGTGCTGCCATCATCGAGGACCACGACCTGCAAGGCGGCATGATCCTGGGCGAGGGCAGCCGCGACACAGGCGCCGATATTGCCGACCTCGTCGCGGGCCGGAATGATGATCGACACGGTCACGTCCGGCGACACCCCGGGGCTGTCCGGCGTGATGGCCCATGTCGCCTCTTGGCGCTTGCGCCAGACCTTGAGCGCGGTCAGCAGCCAACCCACCGCTGTCAGGCACAGCACCACCTTCACGACGATGAGTCCGATGTTCATGGCAACGCTCCCACTTGCTGGGCCGCCGCCAGCAGTTCGCTCCACTCGGCCTGATCGACGGCCATCACCGGGTCCTTGACCTGTCCGTCAGGGGCTCCCTGGGACACGCGGTGGGCACGGTAGGCCAGGTAGGTCCCGTCGGGCATGCACGCCGGCGCCGGCGGACCCAGGCGTGCACTACCCCGCTTGCCCCCGTACTCCACGTTCTGCTGCATGAGCGCGTCGTCCAATGCCTGGGTGAAGAGCGCGGCCTGGCTTGGATCGAGCCCCTCGATGGCGAGCGTGTAGTTGGGAATGTCAGAGAGCACCAGACGCGCCGTAAAGCCGATGGGCCGCAGTCCGGTCGCGCCGGCCGCGACCCGCGCCGCGACCGAGAGCTGGGCCTCGGTCACGCGCTCGCCGACCGCGTTGAGATAGCGCCCGGCCTTTCCCACAAAGCGCACGATGGGCGTGCGTTCACAGCGGCCGACCACCTCGATCACGTCGCGCAGGTCGTAGCGGCACAGGCCCGCCTCGGTCGTGATCACCAGCCTCAAGCGCTCGCCGAGCTCGGCTTCGTGGGCCGGGCGCGCTTCGCCGCTCTCGTCGAGGACCTCCATCACGTGCCCGGTGACGAACAGCGCCCCACCGCTCCAGTCGCCGGACAAGGGCACGGCAAAATAGCCCTCGCTAGCCGTGACGCCGACCGGGTGGACGGGGACGGGCCCGCCCAGCGCATCTTCCAGGCGAGACGCGAAGTATGCAGCGGGCCCCGCCGTCCAGCAGCTCACCGCAACCAGGGGCCACAGCGTCGCGGGGGTCCAGGGTCCGGTCGGTGGGCGACAACGCCGCAGACGCCGTTCAAGTCGCCGCCGCAAGACGGGGTCCATCGTTGCAGCCGGGCCATGCCGCAGCGTTCCAGCCGACAGGTCCGCCGAGAGATCCTGGCGCCACTGCTGAAGTCGCCGCGCCAACAACAGGATCGTCGAAGGATTGGCGGTCGTGATGCTGGTCACGCGGGCGGGCAGCGCGAAGCGCAACAGCGCGTAGATCTTCTGGTCTGCCGGCAGACCGAAGACCGCGCGCGGCACCGGATAGCGCAGGCGCACATACCAGGGCTGGCGGGCCAACATTCGGCCCGTGTTGCTGCCGATCGGAAGCCCCCCCGGGCTGCGAGCGTGTTCGGCGGCGCTGACGATGGTCAAGGCCTTGCCCTTGGTCAGCCCGGGATGCTCACGCACCAGCCCCAGCATCCAGATCCCCTGGGCCTCTGCCACCGTGTCGGCGTAGCCCGCCGTCACCGGAAGGTGCTTGGGACGGCCGGTGGTTCCACTGGTCTCCAGTAGCATCTGCACGGGGTCGCGCGTCAGCACGGATGATTCCCCGGCGGCGACGGCGTCGAGCCAGGGCAAGAGATCGGCGTGGGTCCGCACCGGCACGGCCTGGCCCAACTCCGCCAGGCTGGAGACACGGTCGAGGTGGTGTTCGCGTGCGAAGCGCGTGCCAGCCATGCCGTCGAGGATCACCCGTAGTCGCCTGGCCTGTGCGGCGGCAGGATCGGCGAGACCGTCCCGGAGAGCCGCCACCGCGCGTCGACGCCCCCCCCGCAGCAAGCGGTACGGCCCGTTGCCCACATCGACCAGCGGAAAGGGCACGTCGGTGGGAGGTCCGGTCATGGTGTCCCGACGTAGCCCATCCGGTCACCGGGGCGCGACTCCGCCACGCCATACGCGCCAATGTTTGACTTGCCGTGAGGGCTTCGATAGCTTCGACCTCGTCGGGTGATCCCCTCGCCCCCCGGTACAAACGGCGGCCCCACCGTCCTCATCCTCTGGGGCTTCCCTCCTCGTCCCTCCTCCTATTCCTCGACAGACAGGCTCAGCGGCATGAAGACCGGTGACACCGTCCACGACCCGAGCGGCCGAACCTTCAAGGTTGGCCAGCTCCTCGGCCACGGCCTCTGGGGCAAAACCTACTCCACCCGAGAAGAACCCAGCGGGGCCGAGTGGGTGCTCAAGGTTCCGCTTGGGGCCGACGCCTTCTCGACCGATGGCGAACGCCTGGCGCGCATCTGCCGGGAGATCGGCCTGGAACAGGGGCGCCTCCTGTCGCAAGACAATGAAGCGCTACTTCGACCCGAGCTGCGCTTCACGACCGAGTCCGGCGTGCCGGTTCTGGTCCTACCCAAGATGAGCACCAGCCTGGCAGCCCGCGCGGCCGCCGGCGCACCGCTCAAGGAGCTCCTCGACGCGGTCGTCGCGGTCGTTGGCTTGTTGCGAGGCGGCCTGGGCAGATCGACCGTCCACGGCAACGTGCGACCTGTCAACATCCTGTCTGACGGTCAAGGACGCTTCGTCCTCACCGACCCACTCACCGACACCCTGCAGCGCAACCTCCCACAGCTCGCCAGGGCTCGGAAGATCCCGCTGACCTGGCTGCCGCCTGAAGCCCGTGCCCGGCAGGAACAAGCGCTGACGGACCGGTCCATCGACAGTCACGCCCTGGCAGCGTTCATCTTTCACTGCGCGACGACGCGCCCCGAAGGCACACCAACGCCCCTGCCCGATGATGGCCTGGACAAGGCATCGCTGGTCAGGCTGAAGGACGCGGTCCGCAGTCGGCTCAGCGCGGAACCCGGCAATGTGCGCTTCCAGGCTCGGCTCAGTGACCGTCTGGCTACCCTGCTCAATCGTGCCCTGTCACGCGAGACCAGCCCATCTCCGCCCTACCGCTTCCCGCGCATGGACCAATTCCAGACCCGAGTCGCCGAGCTGGCATCGCTGGTCGATCCGCAGATCACCCACGTCGGTCGGCTGCTCCTGGACCGCCCGCCTGGAAGCGACACCTTCACGACCGACGAAGACCTGGCCTTCTCCTGCTCGGTCGGGTGCTCGCCCGGTGTCGAGACCCACGAAGACATCGCCTGCGGCCTGGCCGTATTCGACGTGGACGCGGACAAACGGCTGCGCGGCGTACCGTGTTCCTACACCGTCGACCGCCACCCCAGCGGCCGCTTCCGCTTCGGCTTTCGCGTCGCCGGGCTCCCGCCGGGCTCCTATCGGATCCGCCTGGCCTTCACGATCCGCGACTCTGGCCACGAACCCTCGACGGTCGAGGGCACCCTCCAGGTCCATCCCGCCGCCGGCTACGTGCCGCCGCGATCCGAACCCGAGCCCCAGGCCATCCGCTTCAGCCCGCGGGTCGAACCCGATGTCGACACCCAGCTCGGTCCGGTTCCCGTGCCGCGCCCTGCCCCCGTGCCCACTCCCAAGCCCGCGCCGCCCACGGACGCCTCGGTGACTCCGCGGGTAGCCTCCGCCACGGACTCCTCCGCCAATCCGGGCGCAGCCCTGCCTCGTCCAATCGCGCCCAACACGGCCGACGTCGACCTGCCCGCCCAAGCTGCTCATGGCGCGGCGCCGGGCCGGACCGCGGGGACCGTCCCGATCACCGATCTGGACGCCGAACCTGAGTACCGCGGGGCCGGACGCTGGACCGACCTCCCCCTCCCAGGCGGCCCCGCTCTCCCCGGACCCGACAGCGCCCCCGCGGCAGACGACCTGACGCAGCCGTTGGACGTGAACCCCAACACCAGCTTTGTCGACCGGCTCTTGGATCTTGCTCAGGGCGAAACCTACAAACTGTTCATCGGCGGTGCCCTCGCCCTCATCCTGCTGCTGATCCTGGCCCTGGCCCTGTTGCGCTGATCCCGGTGGTGTCCGTCGCGCCTCGGGATAGAACGCGGCGCACACCCCCCACTGGATCCGCACATGGACTTTCTCACCACTGGCTCCGCCGCCCCCGGCATCGCCTGCGACCTGCTGGCCATCGGCGTTGGAGAAGGACAACTCGATGCCGCCCTGGCATGGCTGGGCGCTCCCTTGGCCACAGACCTCGCCGTCGCGGCCAAGGCCGAGGACTTCGACGGGAAGACCGGTACCGTGACCGTGTGGCCATCTCTGGGACGAGTCGCCGCAGCCCGGATCGGACTGGTCGGGCTGGGTCAGGGCGACATCGACGACATCCGCCGAGCCGCGGGCGCCGCGGGCTTCGCCGCACGCAAGCGCGGGGCCAGCAACCTGGTCTTGAGACTGGGTGATCTCGACACACCGCACACCATCGCGGCGATCGAGGGGATCGAGGCCGGGAACTATCGCTACGACCGCTACCAGGCCGAGAGCGACCGCAAGGCCCCCCTTCAGACCGTCGCCTTCGCGGGGACCGTAGACCAGGACGCCATCGCCCTGGCCCGCGCCATCGCGCAGGGGCAGCGCCTGGCGCGCGACCTGGTGAACGCCCCCGCGGCCGAGATCTTCCCCGAGTCCCTGGCTAGCGAAGCGGCAGCACTCGCCTCGGACGGGCTCGTCGTCGACGTGTGGGATCTCGACCGGATCAAGGCCGCTGGAATGGGCGGGATCGTCGCGGTCGGCCAGGGCAGCACCCGACCGGGGCGCTTTGTCCACATGAGCTGGCAGCCCGCCGGCCCAGCCCGCAAGAAGCTGGTGATGGTCGGCAAGGGTGTGACCTTCGACAGCGGTGGTCTGTCGCTCAAGCCCAGCGCCGGCATGCAGACGATGCGCTGCGATATGGGCGGCAGCGCCGCCGTGATCGGCGCCATGAAGGTCGTGGCCGAGCTGCACCCCGACGTCGAAGTCCACGGCATCTTCGGGGCGGTCGAGAACATGAACAGCGGCGACAGCTACAAGCTGGGCGACATCCTGACCATGCACAAC
>JAADHA010000237.1 GCA_013152105.1 Oligoflexia bacterium
GGTGGCGAGTTGGGTCGCCGCAAAGCGGGTCATCGGCGGTTCCCCCTCCAAGTCGAAGCGACGCCACGCCCACTCCATCAGACCAGCCCCGACCTTCACCAGGCCCAGCGGCACGGAACCGGGAAGCGGAGCCAGGCCCACTCCCTGCATGAACTGGTCGATCCAAGGCCACAGGGCGACGGGCTGGGCGTCGGTGATGAAGTAGGCACGCCCGGCATTGGTGCTGCCCGGAGCCAGCACATCGGCGGCCTGGAGATGCGCGAGGGCGGCGTTGTCGATGTAGGTCAGGCCAACCCGGTTGGTGCCATCGCCGATGCGTCTCAGGCGACCCTTGGCGTGACGATCCATCAACCGGGGCAGCATATGAGGTTCGCCCGGACCGTAGATCAGGTGAGGTCGCAAGGCCGTCGTGGCGAATTCCTGGCAGTTGGCGGCCAGAACCAACTGCTCAGCCATGGCCTTGCTCTGGGGGTAGGCGCTCTCGAAATGGGTCGGGTAGGGGCAGTCGTCCTCGCTCACCCCTTCCTCGTCGGCTCCTCCATGAACGCAACTGGGGCTGCTGGTATAGACCAGGCGCCGGACTCCCTGGGACCGGGCGGCGCTCAACAGGTTGCGCGTACCGTCGACGTTGACGGCCATGAACTCGTCCCGCGGCCCGTAGACCCCCGTCTTGCTGGCGACGTGGAAGACCAGATCCATGCCCCGCAACACGCCATCGAGCGAGGCCGCATCCCGCAGATCAGCCTGCACCGCGTGGGCCCCCAGCGCTTCTACCTGCGGATGGCGGCTGCGAGCGAGGATGGTGACCGGGTCGCCTCGGTCCAGCAGCCGCGCGGTGATGGCGCGACCCAAAAAACCTCCGCCACCCGTCACGAGCGCCCGCATCAGAGCTCTCCCTGTGGACGATGCTCGACCGGCTCACCCAGCTTTGTCGCTGCCCACTCCCTCAACTGCAAGCGGTGGATCTTCGCGTTGTGGCGCACGTCCACCGGAAATGCGGGGTAGAAGAGGATGTCCTTCACATCCCGACTGACGACATGGGCGGCGCCCAGCTTGAGGAGCTGCGCCCGGATGAGTTCGGTTGGGTGATCCGCACCGGCGTCGAGCTCCACACAGAGCACCGAGCGGCCGTTGACACCGACCAAGGCGGTGCGAGCGACCTCGGGGTGCTGGTTGAACACGCCCTCTACCGGCACGGGGAAGACCACCTGGCCGTCGGCCAAGGTGATCCGGTGGCTCTTGCGCCCGCAGAACCACAGTCGTCCCTGCTCGTCGAAGTAGCCGAGATCGCCCATGCGATGCACGATGGCCGTGCTGCCATCGGCCAGGGTCTCTCGGATCTTGGCCTTGGCCGTCTGGTCTGGCTGGCCCTTGTACTCGGGGGTCACGACGGGTCCCCGGACCGTGATCTCACCCGTCTGGCCCCGCGGAAGCTCCAGATCCTGTTTCCAGGTGGAGATGGGGTCATCCGTGATCGCAACGACGCGGACCGTCATCGCAGTAACGCAGGTTCCGACGCACGTCCCCGCCCCCGCGCTGGTGCGATCTGCGGTGTCTGCCAGGATCTGGTCGGTACCGATGCTGGCGACCGGCAGGCACTCGGTCGCGCCATACGGCGTGTGGATCTGGGCGCCGTCGGTGAGGATGGACCGAAACTGTTCGTGCATGCTGACCGGAATCGGCGCGCCGAACATCAACAGGCGCTTCAGGCTGGGAAGCTGGATGTGCTGCTGTGTGCAGTAGCGGCCCAGATTCTTCCAGATCGACGGGCTGCCCGCCCCGCTGGTGCAGCCATGGTCCATGATCGCCTCGACCAGCTTGGCGGGGTCGGCCTGCGCGGGCTTGCTGGGGTCCATATCGGGGATCACGACCGTCAAGCCCACCGCGATGCTGAACAAGCCGAAGAGCGGAAAGCAGGCCAGGTCGATCTCGCCAGGCTGAAGCTGGTACAGGTCCGCGATGAGGCGCGCCTGGGCCGAGAAGATGCCGTGCGTATAGGTCACACCCTTGGCCGGTCCGGTGCTGCCGCTGGTGAAGAGCACGGCGGCTTCATCGTCCGGCGACACGGGCACCGTGGGAAAGGGCCCCCGTCCCTGCTCCTCCAATTCCGCCAGGCTCAGGCCGCCCCAAGAGCCCGTGGACACCGACAAGTTCACGCTTCTGAAGGGGCCGCGAAACACGTGCTTGAGCAGGTGGACGATCGGCTCGGCGATGAGCACGGTGGGCGCCATGCGCGCCAGACAAGCCAGGAATTGCTGTCGTCCCATGCCGGGATCGATGAGCACCGGGTGCGCGCCGAGCTTGAAGATGGCAAAAACCAGGGGGATGAATTCCAGGCTTGGCTTGACCAACAGGCTGACCCGATCGCCTGGGACCACGCCGCGTCTTCGCAGCCCGTGGGCATAGCGATCACTCAGGTCGCGGAGCTGCTGGAAGCTGAGCATGGTCCAGGCGACATGACCCGCTCGGTCGCGACCCGAGGGAAAGACCAGGGCCCGCTGAAACGGCCGCTCGACCGCCTGTTGGTCGAGCAAGGCCGCGATGTTGGCGGTCATCGGCCCTCCGACAGGAAGGCTGCCATGGCCTGCAAGGTGCGGTCGGGGGCGTCCTCCATGACGTAGTGCCCGACATCCTTCCAGGCGTGGACGCTAGCGCCGGGGAAGCGCCGCTGCCACTCGGCCCGAAACCGTGGTGTAAAGCAGAAGTCGTCGTCACCCCAGCAGATCAGCATCGGTCGGTCGGCCAGCATCTGTAGGCCGTCGTCGATCCGAGACAGCTCCGGCCAGCTTGGGTGCGTCGGCTTCATCGGGATGTCCTGGACGAAGCGCAGGGTCGCGATGCGGTTGTGCCACGAATCGTAGGGCAACAAGAGCCCCGCCTTTGCGACCGCCGACAGCGGCTTGTGCGAGGCCCTCCAGGTCGCCACCCGAGCGAAGCCGTTGCCGCCTCGAACCGCCAGCGCCCCGTAGATCGGGATGCGGATCGTGGCGATGGAGAAGGGGATCTCCACGCTGCGAAAGGCGGCGGTGTTGGTGACGACCAGGCTCCTCACCCGGTCGGGCAGGCGGGTCGCCATGCCCATCCCGATGGCCCCACCCCAGTCGTGGACCACCAGGCCGATGTCACAAAAATCAAACCACTCCACCAAAACGCAAAAATTGCTAACATA
>JAADHA010000347.1 GCA_013152105.1 Oligoflexia bacterium
ACCCGGCAGAGGTGGTCGCATGGACCGCCACCCGCCTGTCCCAAACGCTCGGCCTCAGGCCATCTCCGACTAAGCCGAATGCCTGCGAACCGCCCACCCCCACAAGGCCATAGGATCCAGCATGCCTGCACCAGAAGACCTCACCTGGGATCTGAGCCCGATCCTGTCCGACCTCGCCGCTTTTGACGCCGCAGTCCACACCCTCAACGCGGACCTGGAGCGCCTCACGCAGGCCGCGGACCGGCTGGGCGAACCAGGCAGCGACACCGCGTGGGACGCCGTTGTCCCGGCCCTCGCGGACCTCAGCGACCGAATCCACGAGGTCGTCTCCTGGGCCACCTGCACCGCCGCCGCCCACACCGACCGCGACGACGCGCGCCGGGCCGATGCTCAGGCGCGTGCCCTCTACAGCGCCAGCACACGCGCCTGGTCCACGCCCGTCTCGCTGGTCGCGCGATGCAGCGCCGACGCCTTCGCGCGGCTCCTGGCAAGTCCGGCCCTCGCCGACCACCGACCGGCCCTGGAGCATGCTCGCGCCCGCCGGCCCGTGCTGCTCCCACCCGCAGAACAGCAGCTCTTTGACGAACTGGCCAACGACGCGCTGCACGGTTGGGGCCAGCACTACCAGGTGCTCAGCGGTCGCCTGCGAATCGAGCTGGACGGCCAAGCCCTCTCCCCAAGCCAGGCCAAAAACCGACTGGAATCAGCCAACCCCGACCTGCGCCGCCGCGCCCAGGACGCCATCGAGACGGACTCGCTGGCCGACGACTGCGCCGAGTCACTCTCTCGTATCATCGGCGTCCGCAGCACCCTCCACAAGCGGCTGGGTGTGGACGAACTGGCGATACCGCTGGTCGAACAGCGCATTCAGCGCCAGACCCTGACCGCGCTCATCGCGTCATGCCAGCAGGCCGCCCCGCTGGTCAGCCGCTACCTCGCCGCGCGCGCCCGCCTGAGTGGCAACAATCAGGTCGACTGGCAGGACCTCACCGCCCCCATGGGAAAGCCACGGACCAACCGCACCTACCGCGACGCCCGCGCACTGGTCGCCGACCAGCTCCACGCCTTCTCTCCCAGCTGGGGGACTTCGTTCGCCACGCGCTCCGCAACCGCTGGGTCGAAGCAGAAGACCGCGCAGCCAAGCGCCCTGGTGCCTTCTGTGCCGCCTTTCCCCGGTCCCGGCAAAGCCGCGTCTTCATGACCTACGGCGGGGGCCCCAACAGCATCCAGACCCTGGCCCACGAGCTGGGCCACGCCTACCACAACTGGGTGATGGCCGACCTGCCCTGGGCCCATCGCAGCCTGACAAGCTGCCTGGCCGAGAGCGCCAGCACCTTTGCCGAAGCCGTCGTACGCGACGCGCTGCTGGCCGCGACACGCGACGACGACAGCCGCCTGGCCCTGCTGGACCGGGAACTGGCCGACGCGACCACCTTCCTGGCCAACATCCCGATGCGCTTCGAGCTGGAACGCCAGATGTTCGTCATGCGCAAGGACGGCCCCCTGGCCGCAGCCGCCCTGTCATCAGCCACTGACCAGCTCCAACGCCGGTGGTATGGCGACTCGCTGGGGCGAAGCTTCCCGCTGTTCTGGGCGGACAAGCTTCACTTCTACCTGACGGATTCGCCCTTTTACAACTTCCCCTACACGTTTGGCTACGTCTTCTCGGGCATGATCTACGCCAGGGCCCGCGCCGAAGGTCCAGCCTGGGCCCAAGAATACCGCGACCTGCTCCGCGCGACGGGCAGCCACAGCGGCGAAGCCATCGCGACCCGGTTTCTATCCGTCGACCTGACCGCCACCAGCACATGGTCCGACGCCATCCAGACGCGGCTCGGACCGCTGATCGACGAGTTCGAAGCGCTGGTGGCTGCCCGCGCCTGATGTGGCAGGGCGCTCAGCCCTCGAAGGCGGTCGCCTTGGCATCCAGCCCGCGCAGGCCGATCTTGCCTGGATGCTTGGTGCCTGGGTAGACATCGAGGATCTCCAGCTTGATCTCGCCCCAGGCGCTGCCGGTGAAGCCCACGATGGCCGGTATCTCGATCCACTGCTCGTCCAGCGAGTCCGGCAGATCCACTTCAGTGGTGCGACGATTGGCCGTGATGCGGACCTTTTTGGGGCGATCATAGTCATTGCTCAGCGACTTGAGCCCCAGGCGCGAGAGGCTGAAGCCCGCCGCGTCGAAGGTGATGCTGGCACCATCGCTATCGCCCAGCCAGTAGGTACGATCATCGTCGTCCATCAGGTCCAGGCCAAGGTGGTTTTCATCTTCGCTGCTGACGCTGACCAGCTTCGGTGCCGCGTCGAATTCGGCCATATGCAGCAGGACTTCGGCCACCGCCACGTTGGGGTAATCCTTGCCCGGATAGACTTCCGTGATCGTGATCTTGACCTTGCCACCGAACAGATCCTGGCCGATGACGATGTCCGGTACGTCCACCACCTGCCAGCCCATCTTGTCTTCAAAGGTGGCGGTTGCCGTGCCCGCGGGCTGCAGCTCCATCGACTCGTTGTACTCAGATGCCTCGATCTTGACCGACTTGACCCGGGCGTAGTCGAAGAATTTCTTCTCGCTGGCCTGCCAGCCAATCACCATTCCCAGCTTGTCCAAGGTGGTCTTGGGCACGTCGATGATGATGTACTCGCCGATGTTCTTGCTTTCGCCCGGCACCTGCCAGACCGTGTCCAGCTTGCCGTCGATCGCGGCTTGGGCGTTGTAGGTGTTCGCGCCCTCTCGGTTTTCGGGCCGGAAGGCAGAGACGACGGCCCCAGCCTGAGCGGAAGGGGACAGGGCGAGCGCGAGAAGAACGACGACGTGCATATGGGCTCCCAGGCCGTGATCGCGATCAGCATGCTGTAGGTAGCACGCCGCAATCTACCGGCTCAAGAGGCACGGCCACACGACCTGAATCCGGCACCAAAGCCCTTATCAGCCGCCGTAGCCGAGATCCACGTACAGCCCGGTGCTGCTGGTCGTTCCAGTCGGGATCCGACCGGTGTTCTCATCCCCGCCGCCACCGACGAGTTCACCCGAGGTGTTCACGTATCCGTCCGGCTTGGGGCCTTCGTCGACGTAGGCCCACAGGTAGACGATGGTGTCAGCCGGCACCCACAGCGTGAAGGGCAAGCTGCTGACACCGGCGTAGTCACTCGAGGTCCAAGAGTCAGAGTCATACGCATCGCTTGCCAGGGTCTCGACCGCGATGTCCCCTTCGGGGCGATACATCAAGGCGACCAGGTAGACGACGCTGTCGTCGGACAGCTTGTCGAAGGACTCGCCGCCCAGGTAGGTCACGTTGCCGTTCAGACTGACGAAGGGCACGATGTTCAGGCCAGAGCGTCCATCGCCAAGCGGGATCTGGACTTCCAGATCGGCCATATCACCAGTGATATTCAGCGGGTTGCCATCCACATCGGGCTTGGTGATGTACGCGCCCCAGGTGTCCGCGGGGTCGATCAGACCGTTCTGATTCTGGTCCCAGGCACCGAGCATATCCATTTCGCCCAGCTCACCACAGAAGCCAATGCTGAAGGGCGCTTCGGCGCCGCCCGCGATTTCAGTCGGGGTCGCGCGGTCGTAGTAATAGGGCCCATTGCCGCCCTGGTCGTAGAGCAGAACGGCCACATCACCGCTGGTCCAGCCAGACGTGATGGTCGCGCTGCCCGACAGGTAGATCGGATTGTCGCAGCTACCGCCGCCGCCGCCGCCGCCACCGCCCAGCCACCACGCCAAGGCCGCGTCGTAGTCCATCAGGATCACGATGTCCTTGTCATCCGCGGTCGAGCCATCCTGGACATCGACTTCGTCGGGGTAGGTCCCGAACGGTTCGCTGGTCGAGATGATGCCATCGCCGACGTAGTCCAGCGTCGCGTAGAGCCGGACGTTCCCATCTTCGGGAAGCCTGGCGCTGATGCTGTAGGCGTCCCCAGCGGTGTTGGGCGACGAGATCGTGTCGGTGCCGCGATAGTACAGCCCGCCGGAATCGTCGTCCTGGGTCGCGGACACCATGATGGCGCCGAAGGGGAAGCTGTCCCCAAAGACCGTGTCTTCCCACGCGATGTTGACGCGTTCGCCGTCGATCTCGCTGGTCGTGTAGAACTGCACGCTGACCGTGCCGGAGATGTTCCCGCTGATGGAGCTGTCCGTCACACCACCATCGGTGTCGGTCGTGGTGCCGGTCGTCCCGCCATCGGTCGTCGTACCGGTCGCCCCGCCGTCGGTCGTGGTGCCGGTCGTCCCGTCACCGCCGTCGTCCTTGTCCAGGCAACTCAATTGCACGACCAACGCGAACGCGAGGGGCAGGCTGAGAGCGATCAGGGTGAGCTTCGTCATGGGATTCTCCAAGGCTGTGTGCTTGCCCAGGCAGGGCAAACCTTCGGGGTAGGCTATTTTACGCGGTCCAGTTCGACGGTGTAGCTGTCAGTACGTGTCGTACCGAGTTGCCTGGCACCAGGCTGTAGCTGTCTCCATCGGATGATGCGCTGGGTTCCGAGAACGCCGTCTGGTAGACCTTCACGACACCCGACAACAGTGCCCACGGCACGATGCGGTAGCGCACGAGTTCCTCCACGTCGGGGAGATTGTACGCGAAAACAACAATTATTCGTGTGAACTTATCACGCGATCCGGCGCCGCCCGATCAGCCGCCGTAGCCGAGATCCACGTACAGACCGGTGCTGCTGGTGGTGCCTGTCGGTACCCGGCCCGTGTTCTCGTCCCCGCCGCCACCGATCAATTCGCCGGATGTGTTCACGACCCCGTCCGGCTTGGGGCCTTCATCGACATAGGCCCAAAGGTAGACGATGGTGTCGGCCGGTACCCACAGGGTGAAGGGCAAGCTGCTGGTTCCGTCGTAGTCAACGGCCGTCCAAGTGTCGCTGTCATAGGCACCCTCAGAGAGGGTCTCGACCGCGATGTCGCCTTCGGGGCGGTACATCAGAGCGACGACGTAGACCACGCTGTCCTGGGCCAGCTTGTCGAAGGACTCGCCGCCCAGATAGGTCACGTTGCCATTCAGGCTGACGAAGGGCACGACGTTCAAGTCAGAGCTTCCGTCACCCAGCGGAATCTGGACTTCCAGGTCCGTCAGATCGCCCGAGATGTACAGCGGATTTCCATCGACGTCTGGCTTCGTGATGTAGGCGCCCCAAGAGTCCAATGGATCGATCAGGCCGTTCTCATTCTGGTCCCAGGCGCCCAGCAGGTCCATGTCGCCGAGGTCCCCACAGAAGCTC
>JAADHA010000413.1 GCA_013152105.1 Oligoflexia bacterium
ACGACCAGGACCGACAGCTCGGTCGACAGGTCGTGGCCCAACTCCAGAGCCTGGCGCTGGGCCGTCTGCACGCTGATCACCAGGTCACCCAGCGGCCGGGGCGGTCCGCTCAGCGGTCCCGAGGGCCGCGAAGCGTCTCCGGCCTCATTCTGGGGAAAAGACAGGACATCGGTGGGCCCGCTGGCGCCGCGCCACTGTGCGTTCAAGGGCGCCATGATCGCGTCATCACACAAGACCAGCGACAGCTCGATATGGCACAGCCCAAGGGCGCCAAGCGCCCGCCGCGCGACCTGGATCAGGCGCGGCTCCAGACCGGCCGGGACTTGACCCTGGACCAGCACGTCGACGACTGGATCGCCGCTGTCCATGGTCCCCGAGCTGGCGCTCATGAGGGTTCGTCCCGGGCTGGGGAGGCCGCCGTCGGCGCCGGCGCCGCATCGGGGTCGTGATCGAGCGGATTCTGGATCTCCAGCGTGATGATGGAGCCGGTGTCCACCACAGGCTGCGGTGCCACATTCGCGGGGAGCCCGGGGTACTCGATCCGCTGGTGGTAGATGCCCAACAGGGTTTCGGTGAAGCTGTCGACGATCCGATACAGTTGATGGACTGTCAGCGGACAGTGCTCCAATTGTCGGTCGGTCACGGCGTCGTTGACCAGCTTCTGGACCAAGGCGCGGATGCTGTCCGCGACTGGATTGTGCAGGGTGCGACAAGCTGCCTCGCAGCGGTCGGCCAGCAGCATGATGCCGGCTTCTTTGGTGTCCGGAATCGGCCCGGGGTACCGAAACTCAGCGGCATCGATGTCTTCATCTGGCTGTGCCTGCTCAAGCGCCTTGGCGTAGAAGTACTTGATGAGGCTGGTGCCGTGGTGCATCGCGATGCCATCCACGACCGGCGCGGGCAGCTTGTACTGCACAGCGACCGCTTGGCCGTCGACCACATGGGCCAGGATGGTCCGCGCCGACTGTTGGGGTCGCAAGCGGTCATGGGGGTTGGGGCCACCGCGCTGGTTCTCAATGAAGAACTGGGGGTGCAGGGCCTTGCCGATGTCGTGAAAGTAGCAAGACACCCGAAGCAAGAGCGGGTTGGCGCCAACACGCGCAGCGGCCTGCTCGCAGAGCGAGCCCATGATCACGCTGTGATGGTAGGTCCCAGGCGCGCGCAGCATGAGCTGGCGAAGGAGGGGGTGGTTGAGGTTGGCCAGCTCGACCAGCTTGTAGTCGGTGAGGAAGCCGAAGAGTTCGAAGAGCGGCACCAGGATGAGGGCCATGCTGCCGCTGACCAGCCCACCACTGAAGGCAAAGCAGACATCCCAGAGCGGCTGACTGGCCGTGACGACGCTGGACGAGGCGTGGCCGAGGTGGACCTGGACCAGGTTGATGAGCAAAGCCGCGCCCGCGTTGACCAGGCCGGTCAGCAGGCCAGCCCGCAACAGCCCCACCCGTTCATTGGACTGCGCCGCCGCCGCGGCACCGACCAGCGCGGACAGCATGTAGAACAGGGCGAAGAGGACCTGTTGGTCCATCATCATTCCGCCGGCCAAGGCCATCGCCAGGGCGAACAGCAGGGCGGTCTCGCCATTCACCAGGATCCGCACAACCATGGCGCCGCCAGCCACAGGCGCCATGTACCAGATGCTGCTGGGCGCCATCCCCATGCCCACAGCCACAGAGAGCGGTTCGCTGAGCTGCACCAGTCCCCGAGACAAGAGCAGGACGATCAGCCCGATCAGGGCCATGGCCTCGATGTCCCGATCCCGGCGAGAGAACCTGGCAATCTGTGCGCTTCCAAACACATAGATCACGCTGTAGAGCAACGCGCAGAGCGCCACCAGGGACAACACCACGCCCAGCATGCCTGGACCGCTGCGGGTCGCCTGCAAGCCGCGGATGGTCTCGACCTGCTGCTGGGTGAGGACGTCACCTTCGCGAACCAGGGACTTTCCTTGCTGAACGTAGACTTCTTGCCGCCCCTGGGCTTCCCGAGCGCTTCGACGCCGCTCTTCAGTGATGAGCTGATTGTACGAGAAATTGGGGCGTACGGCGGCACGAGCCAGGGCGACAGCGGCACGAGCCTGGGCCTGGTCCACTGACGAATCAGCGCTACGTTCCAGCGCATACAGGCTGATCGCCTGCCGCGCGCTCTCGGGCGTCCGCACCGTCGAGAAGTCGTTCAGCACGGCCTCGTCCTGGCTGTCGCGCAGGATCCGCACGACGCTGACCGGACGGTCCTGGGCCGGGAGCAAGCCGCGGTCCGCGATGATGTACCGCTGCTGCGCCACGCCGATGTACTCGGTCGCCAGGTCTTCGATTTGCTTGTCCCAGCGCGCGGCGATCAACCGGTCCACGTCCTCGGGCGCCAGAGACAGCTCCAGGGTCTTGAGGAATGCCTGCGCGATACCCGACAATTCTTCCTGGTTGAGGTCCTCACGGCCCTCGGCCCGAGCGCCCATGAGCTGCTGACCGTAGCGCCGACGCGCGAGCTCGAAGGCATCAGAGATCCGCCCCTGGAGCCGAGCGGCCAAGGTCGCGTCGAAGTCGTAGACCGGCGGCACCGCGGCCTCGGCACGCCGCTGCGCTTCCAGAGTGCTGGCCCAGTCGACATACTTGAAGGCCGTGGTGGCCCGCACATCGCGGTCCGCGACCTCGCCCACCTGGAAGTCCCGGGTCGGGACATGGACATAGTCCACCACCAGCAAGGCCGTGCCGACCGCGAGCGCCATCATGGCCAGCGCCCGGCGAACCGCGGCGGTCGCCATGAGCTGGGAGAGGGCGCGAAGCCTAGTCCACATCCGGTGCCTCTTGCGGCGAGTCGGGACCAGGCGAGCGCGCGAGCTGTCGGGCGCGCGCGCTGTCGGCATCTCGCCCTACCCGCGGCGCGTGGCGGTCGTAGGCGAGAATGATTGAGGAAACCAGCGGATGTCGCACAACGTCGGCTTCGGTGAAGCGAACGGTGGCGATACCATCTACGTCGCTGAGGATTCGGACGGCCTGCTCCAGACCGCTGCACTGGCGCCCATCCAAGTCCACCTGAGACGGGTCGCCGGTGACCACGACCTGGGAGTTCATGCCGGTACGGGTGAGCAACATCTTCATCTGCTCGGGCGTCGTGTTCTGCGCTTCATCCAGGATCACGAAGGCATCTGAGAGGGTCCGCCCCCGCATGAAGGCCAGCGGCGCGACCTCGATGACTTCCTTGTGCATCAGGCGCTGGGAGCGCTCGGCGCCCAGAAGGTCGTGCAGGGCGTCATAGAGGGGACGCAGGTAGGGGTTGATCTTCTCGGCCATATCGCCAGGCAGGAAACCCAGCTTCTCTCCGGCCTCTACCGCGGGTCGACACAGGATGATCCGGCGGACATCCTGGCGGAAGAGGGCCGCAAGCGCCATCGCCATCGCCAGATAGGTCTTGCCCGTGCCCGCCGGCCCAAGGCCAAAGACCAGGTCGTGGTCTCGAATGGCCTGGATGTAGGCCCGCTGGCGCACCGAGCGAGGGTGGACATCCTTGCGACCCGCGCCAATCTTGACGACGTCGCGGAACAAATCGACCAGGCGCACCCCTTCGTTGCCGCGCAGCACTCGACAAGCCTGATCCACATCGACGCCACTGAGCGGAAAACCCGCCCGCGCCACGTCGTAGAGCTGGGCCAGCGCGTCGGCCGCCTGCCGCACAAGCGCGGCGTGCCCAAAGAGCGTGAGCACCTGGCCCCGCTGAGAGATCTGAACGCTGTAGGCGCGGCCCAGGATCTTGAGGTTTCGCCCAAGCTCGCCCGCCAGCTCTCGGAGGGCGCTTGCGTCGTCCAGGTCCAAGCTGATGCGGCCCATCCCGGCCGGGTCGTCAACCAGCGTCAGCTCCGACCGGACCACTCCGGGCGTACCTGGTGCTGACTTGGGCGACTGCTCGATGAAACACCTCGGTAGATGCTCGCCGCGAATGCCTGCTGCGAGGGCTTGCTGTGGAGGCAACCGAGCCAGCCTATCACGACCCGGCCACAACAAGCCCGAGCGGGCGCACGACCACCGATCAGGCCGCTATTGCCGGGTTGTCAGCCTGCCGAATTCATCGTGCGAGGGCGCTGGCCAGGCTAAGCTCCGCGACCTCGCCCATCGCCCCCACAACACGCAACGCAGGAGCCCGTCGTGATCATTGGTATTCCCAAGGAGATCAAGCCACAAGAGAACCGTGTGGGCTGCATCCCCAGCAATGTGCGCCAGCTTGTGGAGCACGGCCACCAGGTCATCGTGCAGCGCAACGCGGGCGTCGGCTCTGGCATTCCCGACGCCCAGTACGTTGACGCGGGCGCCACCATTGTCGCCACAGCCGAAGAACTCTGGGGCACGGCAGATCTGATCTGGAAGGTCAAAGAACCCATCGCCATCGAATACCCGCTGATCCGCAAGGACCAGATCCTGTACACCTATCTCCACCTCGCCCCCGACTTGCGGCAGACCGAAGCCCTGTTGGCCAGCGGTTGCATCGCTGTCGCCTACGAGACGGTGGAAGTCGATGGTCGCCTGCCGCTGCTCATGCCGATGAGCGAGGTCGCGGGTCGGCTCGCCGTGCAAGCCGGCGCTCGCTGCCTGGAGACGCCGATGGGTGGCGGGGGCGTGCTGCTGGGCGGCGTGCCAGGGGTCCCCAGCGGCAAGGTGATGATCATTGGTGGTGGAATCGTCGGCAAGAACGCCTGCGCGATGGCCGTCGGTCTCGGCGCCGATGTCACCATGCTGGACATCAATGTGGACACGCTGCGCTGGTACGACGACAACTACCATGGTCGGGTGAAGACGCTGTACAGCAGCCAGCACAACGTCGAAGCCAGCCTGGCGCAAGCCGACCTGCTCGTCGGCGCCGTACTGGTGGCGGGCGCCAAGGCTCCCCACCTGGTTCGGCGCAAGCACCTGTCCCTGATGAAGGCTGGGGCCGCGATCGTCGACGTCGCGGTCGACCAGGGCGGCTGCGTCGAGACCACGCACGCAACGACACACGCAGACCCCACCTACATCATCGACAAGGTCGTGCACTACGGCGTGGCCAATATGCCCGGCGCCGTGGCCCGCACCAGCACCTTTGCCCTGAACAACGCCACCCTGCGCTACGGCCTGATGCTGGCCGACCTGGGCTGGAAGGACGCTGTGGCCCAGGACGCCGGTCTACGAAAGGGCCTCAATGTGTGCCAAGGCGACGTGACCTATCGCGCCGTGGCCGATGCCCACGGCCTGCCCTGCCGCATGATCTGAGCCCGACTCAAGCGGGGCCAGGGCATGATGGAGCGCGTCGGTGATCCACTCGTCGGCACGCGTCCACTCTACCAGGCAAGATGATGCCAGCCCCCGATCAGATCCTGACCCCGACCACCACCGCGGCTGCGATCGCGGGTGATCGGTCCGCGCTGAGGGAAGTGCTGGCCCACCTGCTGGACTGGCTGCCCGCCTCGGCTCGGCGGCTCTACGGCAGAAGCCTGGACCCAGAAGAACTGTGCCAGGACACCTTCGTGGTGGTCGTGCGCCGCATCGACAGCCTGGGAGACCCGGCCAAGCTGGATTCCTGGGTGATGGGCATTCTTCGCCGCGTGGCGGCCGACCACCTCAAGAAACGACGTCGACGCCCTCGGGTTCCCGTCGAGGACATCGAGCTCGTCTCAGCCCTGGCCCCGGACATCCCCATGCCCGGCACCATTCGCCACAGCCCCGAGACCAACGCCTGGCGGCGCCAGGCCGTGTGCCTGGGCGAACAGATCCTGTCGACCCTGGACACCGACGCGCGCGAAGTCTTCGTCCTCCACCTCGAGGGCTGGTCCCAGACTGAGATCGCCCGCATGACCGGCGCGCCTCGCGGCACTGTTGCCGGCCGCATGCGGCGGGCAAACCGACATATTCGCGAAGCCAGTCTGCGCTACGGCCTGCGCAAGGGCGCGTCCATCGACAAGGGGGGGGCTCCGTGACTTCCCGTCCCCCCGAGTCGCCGCAGAACCCGGATTCCGTGATGGATGCGTGGCTGGATGAAGCGTCCCACCCCGACCACAAGCTGACGGTGCTTCCGCAGCAAGCTCAAGTGCGGCGCGCCCGTACCACCGAGAACCGGGTGGCCAGGGTGCCTGCCTCGATCCAGGACTGGTTCGATGCGGCCGGAGACGACCCGGGCATGGACGAGCGACTGCGCAGGTGGCTGGACCGCCTGGTACCCGACATCGCACCCGCAACCCCGGCCGATGATCCACCCATGGCACGCCAGCGGGCCAGCGAGGAACGCCTGGCCGAGCAGCCGCTCTTGGTCCAGGAATGGTTCGACGCCGTCGCTGAATCTCCTCGACAGGACGCCGCCCTGCGCGGCTTCGTGGATGGCCTGGCCCCGTCGCAGTCTCGCCCACCCCAGGCACTCTCACACCCAGCCTCGACCACCCAGGCGGCGCGACGCTGGCAGACCTGGGCGTGGGTGGCGGGCACCGCGCTGGCCGCCGGTGGCCTGCTCGCCCTGACCCTCCATGGATTCATGCCGCGGGGCACTGCGGATTCCCAGGCGCCATCCGAGACCACGCAGCTCGCCCGCGCACAGAGCCAGCGCTCGCCCGCGCTGTCCACATACAAGCCCGCAGCGATGGGCGCCCATCCCGACCAGAAGGACGCGGATCGGCCCGGCACCGGACGGCCGGACAAGGCAACTGGCCGCCTGGACACCGAACCCGCATCAGATCCCGCCACCCTTGCCCAGGGCGCCGAATCGGGCGCTGACATCGGTTCCTTCGCTCCGCAACAGCCAGCCCATTCTGCTCCTGCCGCGCTGACTGTGCTGGCCAAGGCGTCCCCAGGGACCGCGGATCAGACCGCCGCAAAGCAGGCCCCCGCCGATGAAACTCTGGACCTGGAAACCCAGCCCTCACCGCCCCCGGTCGTGGTCGCGCTGCGCAGCTCTGGCGAACTGGATGCGACCCACAGCCCCTGGCAGGGCGCCGTGGTCTCCGGCCTGGATCTTCGTCTGGACGCCGGCTTTGGCGAGTTGTCAGGGACGCACTCTTCGCCGCTGCTGACCCTGTCCAACGACGCTGAGCTCAGCGTAGACCTCGACCGGGTCCACACCGACGGCGACTTCGCCAACTTCACCATCCAGACTGTCTCCGCGACGATCCGAGTGGTCGGCACTCAGTACACGGTGAGCACGCAGGGCGGGCGCACCCGGATCCGCACCACCAAGGGTGTGGTCCAGGTCGAATGCACCGATGGCCATCGCAAGCTGGTGTCGGCCGGTCAGCAAGCGACGTGCAGCCCCACCCCAGACCCTCGCTTGCTCCTCCATATGCAGGCCCTGGACCGCCCGCCGGTACCAGGCCAACCCGGCCTGACGCCGATCGAGCAGTACGCGCACCTGCAGCGTCTGCGCAACACGACCTCGCCCCAAGCCTTCATCGCGACCGCCGACATCATCCTGGCACGGGCGCTAGCGGACGAGGGCCTCCGATCCGTTGTCTCCTCGGTGCGTCTGGACGCCATGTGCGCCCTTGGCTGGGACGGACCCGCTCGCCAGTCAGCCCAGGCCTGGTTGGATGCCGGAGGCCAGATCGACCAGACCCACGTCGAAGCGATCGCCGCCGGGGGCTGTATCGACCGCTGACCGCCCTGGAGCCGCCCCAGAGCCGCACGACGTGATATCGACGTGGTTCCCGAGGCTCTGATGGCCGATGAGGTTGAACTTCGCCTGAACACCATCGCTCAGCGGCTGGGCTTGGACAGGGCCCAGCGCGCCCGTCTCCTCACGATATTCCACGAAGTGGACTCCCTCGTCGACGTCGACGACTTGGGGACGGCCACGCCCACGCCAGCCCTCGCCTCCCCGCTCCTGCCAAGCCCGCGTCCGGCGCCCGCCCACGCGCCCAAGGACAAGGACAAGGACAAGGACAAGGACAAGGACAAGGACAAGGGCGACTTCAACCCCGACAGCGAAGCAAAGCAGATCGGCCCCTTCACCGTCCTGGCGCAGCTTGGCGTGGGTGGAATGGGCAAGGTCTTGCGCGTGCTCGACCCGGACCTGGGCCGCCCGATGGCGCTCAAGATCCAGCGCAAGAACAAGCGCCACGGCAAGGTCGCGCGCGCCCGTTTCCTGGCCGAGGCCCAGGCGACCGCTCGCCTTCAGCACCCCGGCATCGTGCCGATCCACGCCATGGGCACGGTCAACGACGGCCGCCTCTTCTACACCATGGAAGAAGTGCGCGGCAGGACCCTGCATGCCGTCATCCAAGAACTTCACACCAGCGCCGCCGCCGCCGGGGGCTGGGCCAGCACCCCCCAGGGCTGGACGCTGCGGCGGGTCATCGACGCCCTGCACCGAGCGACCCAGGCGATCGCCTACGCGCACACCATGGGCGTGGTCCACCGGGACATCAAGCCCGCCAACATCATGGTCGGGGCTTTCGGCGAGGTTCGAGTGCTGGACTGGGGCATCGCCAAGCTGCTGGACCGGTCCCAGGATTCGATTGGCCCGGTCACCGGCACTGACCAACCGCTGGAGACCCGAACCGGCGCGACGGTCGGGACGCCCGCCTATATGTCTCCGGAGCAGGCTCTGGGCGGCGAGCACATCGGACCCTGGAGTGACATCTACGCCCTGGGCATCACGCTGTACCAGGTACTCGGCGGACAGATCCCCTCGTGGGCAGCGGGTCAGCGCATCCTGGCCGGCAAGCAGCCGATCCAGCCGCTCGATCCGCTTGCTCCCGGCCCCGTGCCCGCCGAGCTTCTTCAGATCATGCGCAGGGCCGCTCAGCCTGAGCCCAAGCTGCGCTATCCGGACGCCGCCGCCCTGGCCCGCGACCTGGAGTCCTGGCTGGAGGGTGCGCAGCAGCGCGAACGCGCCCTGGTCCTGGTCGACCGCGCCGACATCCTGCGCCCCAAGGCCCAGCATGCTCGTGACAAGGCGCGCGCGCTGCATGCCGCAGCAGCCACACTGATGGAGCGGCTTCCCAGCCACGCCCCCATCGAGTCCAAGCGCGCCGCCTGGCTCAGCGAGGACGACGCCCATCGCCACGAACGCAAGGCGCGCCGCGCCGAGCTGAACTATGAACAACTGCTTCGGCAGGCCCTGGAGCTATCGCCAGACCTCATCGACGCCCACGACCGCCTGGCCGACCTCCATCGTGCCCGACACGCCCGCGCCGAGGCCGCAGGTGATGATGCGCGCGCGGCCGAAGAGGAGCTCCACCTGCGGCGCCACGGGGCGACACGCCACGCCCGCTACCTGGCCGGCGATGGAGCGCTGAGCCTGGTGACCGAGCCGCCGGGCGCCAACGTGCAATTGCACCGCTACGTCGAACACGACCGCCGTCTGGTCCCCGAGCCGGTCGCCGACCTGGGCACGTCGCCCTTGTACGACCACCCCCTGCCGCCGGGTCGCTATCTCTGCACCATCACCGCCAAGGGACACCATCCCGTCGCCTACCCCTTTGCGCTCCGCCGCCGCGAGCACTGGGACGGCGTGCCCCCCGGCGGTCACGCGGCACAGGCCATCACCCTGCCCCGCTTGGCCCAGCTTGGCCCCGACGATGTGTACGTGCCGGCCGGTTGGTTCTGGTCGGGGGATCGCGAGCGATCCAAGCGGGACTCCCTGCCATGGCGACGCCTGTGGCTGGACGCCTTCGTGATCCGGCGTTTTCAGGTCACGAACGCGGAATACATCGCCTTTCTCGACGACCTGCTGGACCAGGGACGCGAGTCCGAGGCGCTGCGATGGGCCCCACACATCGAGGGCACCCCCACCGCGATCGGGCCAATGATCTACGGCCGCGACTCGACCGGCCACTTCAAGCTGGTCCCCGATCTCGACGGCGACATCTGGGGGCCGCGCTGGCCCGTCCTCAGCATCACCTTCGAGTCCGCGCTGGCCTACGCCGGGTGGGTCTCGGCCCGCTCCGCCCACGCCTGGCGCCTGCCTGGGGAATTCGAGTGGGAGAAGGCGGCTCGGGGGGTCGACGGGCGCATCTTCCCATGGGGCGACTACCCCGAACCCACCTACGCCAACACGCGGGGCAGCCGCGCCGACAACAGTTTCCCCGAAGACGTGGGCTCACGCCCCACCGATTCCAGCCCCTACGGCATGGCCGACGCCGCCGGCGGGGCCTGTGATCTGTGCGCGGATGCCTACGCCATAGCGGGGCCTCCGGTGAGCCGCGACGGCCGCTGCCTGTCTCCCGAAACAGGCGGCGACTTCCACCCCGGCCGAGGGGGATCCTGGACCTGGCCGATCGGAACATGCCGCGCCGACTACCGCACCCACCACAGTCGCAGCGGCCCCCGCATTGACACCAGCTTCCGCCTGGCACGTCCATTTTTCGGCGAGTGCTATACTGACCCGGTCCCACTCTGAAGGTGCAAGATGCTGCGCTTCCTCACGCTGCTCCCGTCCCTGATGGCGTTCTCATCGATGGCCCAGGCGAAGACAACTGGGTGCTCAAAACCCGCCGATAAAGCGTTCTTTATTTGCGACACCACGCGCACCCTCTGCCCGACCGAGTGCAGCGATCCGGTAGAGGCATCCAAGGACAAGTGCTCGCAGTGCCAGACGGCGACCGTGGTCCTCGCCGGAATCTGGACCGACGACCCCGCACCGATCTCCCTGCCGGACCCCGACGCATTGGTGATCATTCGCCTGCCCTTCGGCCTCTTCAACCAGATGGTCGCCGTGCTCGGGCAGCCCCAGGGGACGACTGACCTGCAGTTCTCGGCCGTCAGCAACTTCACCTTCGACGCGGACTCCCACACCTCCATCCACACCGACACCCCCGTGCTGGACGCCACGGTCCTTCGCAACGCCATATTGGCCTGGCCAGCCAGCACCACCTTGCTGCCCACACCAGCGCTGCCCACACCAGCGCTGCCCATCACGATTCGGACCGTGCCACCATCGGCTACTGGGGCTGGCGGGCACTGAGCCTCACGCCTGCCGGATCGCGGTTCAACTCCGCTGGAACTTGGACTTGTACAGGCGGCTAGCCGCCTGGGTCACGGCGCTGGCGAGATTGCGGTTGCGGGCCAGGGCCTGCAGATCGTGCCGGTTCAGCGACCGAATGAAGCCCATGGCCGTCGCCACAGGGCACTTGGGGTTGTTCACCAGCGCGACCTGGAAGGGATACTTGCGCACCCACTCGCGGGTCCCGGCGACCTCGCGGATCACGTCATCGGCCAGATTCTTGTTGCCGGCCGCCGCCAGGCCTTCGCCGTCCGACATCCGCCCAGACTTCACCACCGCAGAGGCGATCAGCTTGTTGGAGTCTCGCAGCAGGATCTTGCGGGATTCAAGGTTGCCCAGGTAGGCCAACTTGATCTTCTGACCGGGGCTCATGTCCTGGATCGTGGCCTCGATCGACCGGATCTCTTCGACCGAGGCGCGACTCTCGCGGTCTTGGGTCAGGACCCATGACAGATCTTCGGAGTCGTCGGAGAAGTCGAAGGCAAAACCACCCAGGTCGACATCGTCATCGTCCACGTTGAACATCTCCAGCCGCGTCTCTTGGGCCGCCAACAAGGCCGGCGACTGCTCGCCCGCGATCGCGGCCATGATCTCGGCTTGCAGGTCCATCTCGGCCTGAGTCGCAGCGGCAGCGTCGCCGGTTGGACCGCCCGCCGGCCCTGGACGCTGCGCCGGGACGTTCGGTAGCAGCTTTTCCATGCGCAAGAAACCCTGAGCGCGCTGCAGGTCACGGTCCGACACGTTCGGGTTGGCGTGGAGATCGATGTAGACCGCGGGCGTCATCAACAGGCGTTCATGGTTCAACGAGAGTTTCTCGGCCAGCATCGGACCGGCCCGCCGAGCGATCTTGCGCACGGTCCGGTCGTTGGCCAGCTTGTGCATTGCGACGCGATCGTCCAGGTCGGGATCGTCTCGCGTCTCGACCAGATACTCCAGGACCTTGGGGTGCGTGCGAATGTTGATCGTCTGGATGACCCGGTCCACCGGCATCGCGGCGATGGTGTCGTGCGCCGCCGCCATGATGTCAGGATCGGGGTCGCCGGTCAGGGCGTAGCACATGGCGAGCTGCACATCTGCGGTAGTCGGCACCAGGCCACGGGCGGTCGCCAAGCGAAGCGCCTTGGGCGCATCGGGGCTGAGGTTTTCCCGAAGATTCTTGGGGATGCCCAGCCGGGCGAAAGGGATCTGCCGGACCATCAAAGCCTACTCGTCGTCTTCGTGCTTGAAGGGCGATGCCGCCACGATCTTTTCCACCATATGGGCCGGCACCTGTTCGTACCCGGACAGCTCCATGGTGAAGGCGCCCTTGCCACCGGTCATGCCCTTGAGATCCGGCGCGAAGCGTAGCAATTCGGCCTGCGGTGCAAGGGCCTGGATGATGGTGTTCTTGCCACGCGGAACCATGCCCAACACGCGTCCGCGACGGCTGGTGACATCGCCCATCACGTCGCCCATCACGTCTGTCGGGACGACGATCTCCAAGCCCATGATGGGTTCGAGCAAGACGGTTCCACCCTTTTGAAAGGCCACCTTCATGCCCTTGGAGCCAGCGAGTTGGAAGGCGACATCCTTGGAGTCCACAGGGTGGTACTTGCCGTCGACCAGCTCGACCTTGAGGTCGACGACCGGGTAGCCAGCCAGAAAACCCGACTTCATGCGTTCGCGCAGCCCCTTCTCTACACTGGGGATGAACTGATTGGGAATGGAGCCGCCCTTGATCTTGTTGACGAACTCGAAACCGGCGTCCCGTTCCTGGGGGATGAAGTTCATGAAGGCGACACCGAACTGCCCGGCACCACCCGTCTGCTTCTTGTGCTTGCCCTCGACGTGCTGGACCGCGGCCTTGAGGGTCTCGCGGTAGGGGACGGGCACCAAGCCGATTTCGACCTTGACCTTGTACTTGCGGGCCATGCGTTCGATCGCCATCTCCAGGTGGGCCTGGCCCATGCCGTTGAGGACCAGCGCGCTGGACAGCGAGTCGGTGCTGACGGTGAGGGTCGGGTCTTCGTCCAACAGTCGTTCCAGCGCCGTCTTGATCCGGTCCGCGTCGGTCTTGGTCTTTGGCGTGATGGTGTAGGACATCATCGGCGGTGGGTACTCAAGGGGCTCGACGACCACGGGGTTGTCGTTGTCCGCCAGGGTGTCACCGGTGTGGGTCGACTTGAGCTTGGCCATGCCCAGGATGTCGCCGGTCACTACCTGGGCCACGGTCTCGCGGTCCTTGCCACGCAGGGCGTAGACGGCCCCCATGCGCTCGGGTTCGCGGCTGTGGGTGTTGAGCACCACCGGGGACCCGGAGAGGTCACCGCGCAAGACCCGGAAGATCGACAGCTTGCCGGAGAATTCGTCGACCAGCGTGTGGATGACCTGGGCCACAAAAGGACCATCCACCACCGGCTCCAGCAGATCCTGGTCAGCCAAGGCGACCGCGCTTCGATCCAAGGGGCAGGGACAGGCCCAGGCGATGAGGTCCAGCAGCGAGCTGGCACCGATATTCGAGGCTGCGGCGCCAAACAGGACCGGGACGATCTTGCCGGTCTTCAGTGCGGTGTGCAGACCCGCCCGCAGATCTTCGTCCGAGAGTTCAAAGGTCTCGAGGTAGGTCTCCAAGAGGTCATCGTCCGTGCTGGCCACGGCGTCGATGAGGGCTTCCATGGCTTCCTCGACACGCTCAGCCTGGTCGTCGGGAATGTCGACCTTGTCGTAGCCGCCACTGTCGTCGCCCCTGTACGCAAATGCCTTGTGCTGGAGCAGGCTGATGATCCCCTTGAAGCCGGATTCCTCACCCCAGGGAAGCTGCAGCGGGATCGGCGTCACCCCCAACACTTCCTCGATCTCGGCGAGACAGACCTGAGCGTCGGCGCGATCACGGTCCATCTTGTTGATGAAGATGATCGTCGGCAGGCCGAGATTGCGGGCCGCTGAGAACAAGCGTTCGGTGCCGACCTCGACACCATCTGGGGCGCTGACCACGACCACCGCGGCATCCGCACCCCGCAGGGCGGCGAGCGCGTCGTAGAGGAAGTTCTGGTCCCCCGGCGTGTCGAGGATGTTGATCTTGTGACCGTCGTGTTCGAGCCAAGCGACGCTGCTGGCGATGGAGCCGCCACGCTTCTGTTCTTCGGGTTCAAAGTCGAGGATCGAGGTCCCATCGACAGTCTTGCCCAGTCGCGAGGTGGCTCCAGTGCTGAAGAGCATCGACTCGGCCAGCGATGTCTTGCCGCTGTGACCGTGACCGACCAAGGCAACATTGCGGATCATTTCGGGGGGGTAGACCTTCAGGGCCATCTTGCGCTCCAATCGAGACGGGGAACACTACCGATCCCTTGACCGGGGGTCAACCGGACGGCGTCGGGCCCCTTATCGCTGTCGGAAGGGGCGCGCGACGACTCCAATCACGCATCTCGCGACGAGCCCGGGCGGTGCGCCTGGTTGCGTTCCCACAGGATCCGCAGCCCCTGCAAGGTCAGGTCCGCGTCGACCTCGTCCACTTCGTCGCAGGCCGTTCCGATCAGATTGGCCATTCCTCCGGTCGCCACGCAAGGAACGGTGCTGCCCGGGTAGCGCTCGCGCAGCTCGACCTTGCAGCGCCGCGCCAGCCCATCGACCAGGCCGACATAGCCCCAGAACATGCCCGCCTGCATGCTGGCCACGGTGTTCGTGCCGATGGCGCGCTCTGTGCGCTCGACCTCGATCCTGGGCAGCTTGGCCGTCCGCTCGAAGAGCGCGTCAGCCGCGATGCGAAAGCCCGGGGCGATCGCGCCGCCGATGTAGTCCCCTACGTCGTTGACGCAGTCAAAGGTGGTAGCGGTTCCGAAGTCGACCACCACCAGCGGGCTCTGGTGGCGCTCCAGGGCCGCCACCGCGTTGACGATGCGATCGGCCCCTACCTCGCGCGGGTTGTCCGTCCGCACCCGCATGCCCGTCTTCATCCCTCGGCCCACCACGACGGCGTCCACATTGAGATACCGCCGACAGGCCTTCTCCAGGTTGTAGAGCAAGGAGGGCACGACGCAGGAGATCGCCACACCGTGAATGTCATCGACTGGCACCTGCCGATGACCCAGCAGGTCCAGGGCCAACAGCCCGACCTCGTCCGTCGTGCGCATCACGGTCGAGATCCGCCACCGCTGCGCGATCCGGCTCCCGTCCAGGGCGCCGATGACGGTGTTGGTGTTGCCGACGTCGATGACCAGCAGCATACGAGGGCTCCATTGGTGCGGTGCGTTGGATGCGGTGCGTTGGGTGCGTGGTCCTCGAAAACCGAGCGTAGCGCAGGGCCAGGTCTCAGGGCGACAGCAGCTCGACGTCGCCAGCCAGGACCGGTTGGCCATCTACCAGCAGGGCGCCGTCCTCGCGCAGACCGGTGGCGCGTCCTTGGTGTCCAGCGACCGCGACCTGGCGCCCCAGGGTGCGGCTGCGGGCTCGCCAGCCGTCCAGCGCATCCGCGGCGGTCGGATCCACCTGGTCCAGGGCGCGGAGCAGTGACACCAACAGGGCCTGACGTTCCACGTCCCGGCCGCGCAGCAGTGCCAGGCTGGTGGCACCCGGCAGACCTGGGAATTCGCGCTGGTTGACGTTGAGGCCGACGCCCAGAACGATGCAGCCCACCTGCCCCGCGACGGGTCCCGGTTCGTGCTCGGCCAGCACGCCCGCCAGCTTGCGATCCTGGTGATCGACCAGGTCATTGGGCCACTTCAACCAACAGTCGAGGGTCTGGGCCAAGGCGGCCGCCCAGGCCAGGACCGCGCGCGGCGCCTGGGGCAGCGGGATGGCGGGCGCGAGCAGGACACTGAACAGCAGGTTCATGGAGGGGGCCGAGGTCCACAGCCGTCCCAGGCGCCCGCGACCGGCGGTCTGCTCTTCGGCGACGATGACCGGCAGCCGAGCCGGCAAGGGCCCGGCGCCCAGCAGGTCCCGCGCGATCTCGCGCCCCAGTCGATTCGTGCTGTCACAGCAGGCCAAGGCATCGACTGGACGGCCAGTCGACAGCGACAGGGCGCGGGCATCCAAGCGGCTCACAGCGGCTCCTTGTCAGGCCAGGCCGCGCCTGGCCACTCCCCCGCTATCCCGAGCATCGCCGCTGGGGCGCGATAGGTGCCCGCCATGCAGCCCTCGCAGCAAGCCTCGCAGCAGCCCTCGCAGCCAGACAAGCCCACCGCATCCCTGGCGGATCCTAGCTCGTACCAGGCCCTCGACCCCCGTGTGGTCACGCTCTGGCGCCTGCAACGCTTGGTCAGCCTGGGGCTGGTAGGCCTGCCCATGGCCGTCGCCATCGCCGTCGGTCTCAACATGATCGCCCCAAGCTGGGTGGGACTCAGCGCCGGCTTGCTGCTGGTCCTCTGGCGCCTCATTCTGGCCATGCTGTGGCCGACCCTGATGTACCGCCACTTCCGCTACCGGGTACGGGACCACGATCTCCTGGTACAAAACGGCGTGCTCTTTCGGCGCTGGACCAGCGTCCCCCACAGCCGGATCCAACACGTGGACACCCGGCAGGGCCCCCTCGAACGCCTGCTCGGCTTGCAGCGCCTGGCGGTCTACACCGCGGCCGGCATGAGCGCCGATGGCAGCGTTCCCGGCCTGGCCGAGCAGGACGCCGAGCGACTCCGAGACCAACTCTCTCGACGCGGCGGCGACGATGGGGTCTGAGACCGAGCCAGGTCTCCCGACCACACCGGTCCAGACGCCGTGGAAGAGCCTCCACCCGGCCAGCCTGGCCGTGAATCTCGTGCCACAGGCCTGGCGCACGGCTCGACGGGCCTGGCCGATCTTCCTGGCCATCATCCTGGGTGGCCAGGACATCGGCGTCCAAGCCGGTGATCTCACGCTGATCCTGCTGTTCTTCGGCCTGACCCTGGCCCGCACCCTGGTTCACTTCCTGACCCTGCACTACCGCCTGCACGACGGGCGCCTGGAGATCAAGAGCGGGCTGATCCATCGCCAGACACGCACGATCGACCCCAAGCGCATCCAGAACGTGGAGCTGGTGCGCAACCTCTTCCACCGCGCGACCGGACTGGTCGAGCTACGGGTCGAGACCGC
>JAADHA010000465.1:0-3159 GCA_013152105.1 Oligoflexia bacterium
GACACCGGGGTGACCACGGGCGACAGCGATGACGGCGGTGGTCCCGTGGATGGCGGAGGCGCTTCGACAGACTCCGGCGGCGCCACGGACCCCTGCGCTGGGCAGGAGCACGCCGCGCTGGTCATCAACGAGCTGCTGAGCGCGAACCTGCACGGTCTGCTCGACGCCGACGGTGACAGCTCCGACTGGATCGAGCTGGCCAATCTGGACGAGGTGGCGGTGGACCTGGACGGCTGGGCGCTCTCCGACGACGCCAACGAGGTCCCCGGCTGGGCGCTGCCCTCCTCGACCTTGGAGCCCGGCGAGATCATGCTGGTCTTCGCCTCGGGCAAGGACCGGCACGGGGACGAGGAGCACGCCGACTTCTCCCTCTCCGCCGAGGGTGAGGACCTGCTGCTTCGGGCTCCCGACGGCTGCGTGGCTGATCAGGTAGCACCGATCCGACTCTATGGTGACATCTCCTATGGCCGGCCCATCGCGCACCCCGACACCTGGTCGTTGTTCATGGAGCCCACCCCAGGACAACCCAACCGGACCGAGTCTCGACCGGGCTTCGCCGCGACGCCGACCATCTCGCCGGCCTCGGGCTTCTACGCGGACCCAGTCATGGCGTCTGTGAGCAGCAGCCAGGACGGGGCCGTGATCCGCTATGCCCTGGACGGCGCTGCGCCCTCCCTGACCGATGATATCTGGCCGGGCGCTCACCAACTCGACACCGCTGGAGACCTGGCGGTCCTGCGAGCGCGTGCCTTTGTCGACGGGCTCTGGCCCAGCCGAGTCGCCACCGCGACCTGGGGCCAGGACCGGGCCGTCCTCGACGATGGCCTGAAGATCGTCTCGCTGGTGGTCGATCCCTTCGATCTCTATGACACCGAGACCGGCATCTACACCTACGGGCTGCCTGACTACACGCCGGACTATCCGTACTTCGGGGCGAACTTCTGGGAAGACTGGGAGCGCGACGCCCACATCTCTGTGTGGGAGCCCGATGGCAGCCTGGTGATCGACCAGGACGTGGGGGTGAAGATCCACGGCGGTTACACCCGCGCCTTTGACCAGAAGAGCTTCCGCGTCATCGCCCGCTCGGCCTACGGACTCGACAGCTTGGACTACGCCTTCTTCCCGGATGAGGACCAGGATAGCTTCAAGAAGATCGTGCTGGAGGGTGTGGGCGACTGGTGCCCCACCCACCTCGAGAACGCCCTGGTGCCGCAGCTCTTCCGGGACGCCGAGGGCGTGCGCTTTCCCACCGTCGACGCCCAGGCCTGGGAGCCCACCGTCGTGTACCTCGACGGTCGCTTCTGGGGGCTCTATTCATTCCGCGAGAAGCAGGACGAGCACTACCTCGCCGAGCACCACGGGGTCGATCCTGACGACCTCGACCGTGTCGAGTGTACCGCCGACGGCACCGACGACTGGTGGCGGGTCAACCAGGGCTCCTGGGAAGCCTTTGATGCCCTCAACGACTTCGTGCTGGCCCATGACCTGTCGGACCCGGATGCCTGGGCGGCCTTCCAGACCATGGTCGATGTCGACAACCTGGCAAGCACCGTGCTGGCCGAAGGCTACTGGGGCAACACGGACTGGTGGTCCAACAACCTCAAGCTCTGGCGAGAGCGCAATGAAGACGGTCCCTTCCGGTGGATGCTCTTCGACCTCGGGCATAGCTGGCCGTCCGTAAGCACCGATCACATCGGCACCAGTGCGGCCTTTAGCGGGCCGGGTCTGCCCATCGCCGACGCGCTGCAGAACGAAGACTTTCGCGTGCTCCTGGCCAACCAGGGGGCGGAATTCCTGGCCACGAACCTGGCGGCCGACGCGGCCCTCGCCCGCCTCGATGGCATGGCCGCGCGCATCGAGCCCGTCATCTCCGAGCAGTACGCGCGGTGGTGCGGGCAGCCCGAGTCCTACTGGCAGGCCCAGATCGACGATGCCCGGGACTTCGTGCAGCGGCGTCCCGCTATCTTTCGCGCCCAGATCGCCCGAGCCCTTGAGTTGGAGGGCCAGGCAGAGCTGACCCTGGAGGCGGATCCCGCTGGCTCTGGTTCCTTCCAGCTCACCGTGATCAAGGTCGCCCCGCCCTTCACCGGCACCTTCTTCTCTGGGATCCCCATCACCATCACGGCCGTGCCCTCGGACGGTCGCAGCTTCAGCGGGTGGTCCGATCCCGATCTGGGCGACGAGGCCACCACTACGCTGACGCTGGTTGGGCCGCGGCGTGTCACTGCTCTTTTCGAGTGAGGTGGCGCGCTTGGGGAGCGGCGCTGTGGGCATTCCCTGGGGCTGCTTCAGCGTGCTCGGGCCCCCGGCCAGAGAGGTGGCGGTACTGGTGCGCATCTGGGTGAAGCCAGGGACAGCAGCAGGCGGCCTTGATCAGGATGCGTTGGCGATCAAGTCCAGCCGGGTCTCGGGCCGATTGACGGCCAGGTCGTAGTTGGTCTGCAGGTTCATCCAGAACTCTGGGGAGTTGCCAAGGGCCTGTCCGAAGAGCCAGGCGGACTCTGGCGATACGCCACGCTTGCCGCGGACGACTTCGTTGACCCGCTGGACAGGAACACCGATGTGGGCGGCGAATGCGACCTGGGTCACACCCATGGGCTTGAGGAAGTCCTCGAGGAGAACTTCCCCGGGATGCGACGGGGTACGGTGTGTAGGAATCACGGTGCGCTCCTTGGGTCAGTGCTAGTCCATCAAGACAACGTCGTGAGCTGCGCCGTCGATCCAGCAAAAGAGCAGGCGCCACTGGTCGTTGACTCGAATGCTGTGGCGACCAATAAGGTCACCACGGAGCGCTTCAAGCCGCTTTCCTGGGGGAGAGCGCAGGTCGTCGAGGATGTGCGCAGCGTGGATAATGTCGAGCTTCCTGGCAGTTGTGCGAACGAGTCGGGAGTCCAGGCGCCGGACGCGTTTGGATCCGACGCCGTTGAAGATGTCCTCGGTGAGCTTGTCAGCGAAGGAGCGAATCACAGGAGCCTCAGTAGGCTTCAGTTTACCGCATACCGGGTCTCCGTGCAATCGATGCTTGTTGACCGGAGCGGCTTCGAGTAAAGAACACCGCTAGTCTTGCGCGATGAAGAACGCGGAACACAAGCAGGCCCGCTACCCTGCGCTCCACAGCAGCACGGCGACAACATGGGGCATTGCCCCAAACGCTCCGGT
>JAADHA010000465.1:3173-4118 GCA_013152105.1 Oligoflexia bacterium
AGCACAGCCGCTCACCCCTCTCCCAGAGCACCACCTCGGTCTCGACCACTCCCCAGGGCAAGATGGGCCCTGAGATCAGGATGTGCACACGGAAGCAGTGCTCGTTGGTCCCATCACCACTGACGATCGCCAGCACCGGCCCCTCCCCCTCCCATGGGATTGGCTGCCGGGCGCGCTGATTCCGGAACCGGACTTTTTGCAGGGTGGTCTGCTCGACGCGAACCTCGCCCGTGGTCGCGGCTCCGGCGATGGCTGGCTTGAGGTGGGTGAAAGACGGCACCGGGCTGAGCAATCCCCGCTCATCCTTCAACTCAGGGCCCGACGAGATGCCTTCGACCCTTGGCGAACCGCGGCTGGGCGAGGTGGGTTGTCCCAGGCGGATGGCGGCGGGCAGCCACGGCCCATAAGCACCCACATGGAAGCTCTCATTCTGGCCGTTCCGATCGCCGTGATCGAAGCGGCCGTTTTCTACGCTCTCCACTGGCCGCACCACCATCTGTTGCCGGATCGGTTTCGCTCGATGCTCCTGGCCAAGGGCATGGGGAAGTCGGTGATCTACCTGGTGCTGACCGGGCTGGCGGCGTGGCTCTCCCCCTGGCTCGGGTGGGCCTTGGCGCTGGGCCACCCTCTGCTTGGCGCGCTCATCCACGTTCGGTGGTGTCGGTCACATGGCATCGACCCCGTTCGGGTCGAGCCGAGGGATCAGTACGTTCGTGCGACGACGCTCTGGGTCGAGAAGCTCGTCGCGTGGGAGGAAGAGCGGAAGAAGCGGGTGCTTTAGGTGAGGTCGACCCCGCGGCAAGAACCGGATGAGGCGCGGTGGCAGCTACTGGAACACAGCCGACAGGTGCCGGTCTGCGTACCGGAATCGGAACAGGGCCGAGAACCGGCGCTAGAACCTGTGGTGTCGCCTGCTGCTGCCGGCCCCGGCTCCGCCCGGCTCCC
>JAADHA010000180.1 GCA_013152105.1 Oligoflexia bacterium
GCCCCCTGGACCCTCGCCCCCTGGACCCTCGCCCCCTGGACCATCCATGTCTCACATCGACTACGACGAGCGCATCCCCAACAACGTCGACCTCGGCCATGATCGCCGCCTGAAGCGGGCGCTGGAGAAGTGGCAGCCTGCCTATCTGGACTGGTGGCGCAGCGTGGGACCCCAGGTCTTCATGGACAGGGAAGTCTACCTGCGCACGGCGATCAGCACGGACGCCGGGGGTTGGGCGAACTTCGGCTACGTGAAGATGCCGGACTACCGGTGGGGCATCTTTCTCGACGACCGCGACGACGCGCGGGTGATCCCAGGGGGTGACTACGCGGGTCAGCCCGTGTGGCAGGAAGTACCGGGCGAACACCGCAACGTCCTCAAGCGCATCATCGTGATCCAGGCCGACACCGAGCCCGCCAGTGTCGAGCAGCAGCGCTACCTCGCGGCGACCGCTCCCAGCTTGTACGACGCCCGCAACCTGCTCCAGGTCAACGTCGAGGAGGGGCGGCACCTGTGGGCGATGGTCTACCTGTTGCACGCCTACTTCGGGCGGGATGGCCGGGACGAGGCGGACGAGCTGCTGGCGCGGCGGGCCGGCGATGCCGACAAGCCTCGCATCCTGGACGCCTTCAACCAGCCCTGCACGGACTGGCTGACCTTCCACTGCTTCACCTGCTTCACCGACCGGGATGGCAAGTACCAGCTCGGGGCCTTGGCCGAGAGCGCCTTCGACCCGCTCTCTCGCACCTGCCGCTTCATGCTGACCGAGGAAGCGCACCATCTCTTCGTCGGCGAGAGCGGCTTGGAGCGGATCATCCGGCGCTCGGCACAGCTCTCCAGGACCGCCCCCAACGGCGACCCACGCGCGGTCGGTGGCATCGACCTCCCCACCATCCAGAAGTACATCAACTACTGGTTCGCCTACAGCCTGGACCTGTTCGGAAGCGAGGTCAGCACCAACGCCGCCGACTACTTCGCTAGCGGTCTGAAGGGCCGGTGGCGCGAGTCCCAGGACTACACGGACCACGGCGCCCTGGGTCAGCAGCGGACCGTCGCCCATGTCGAGAACGGAGCGCTGGTGGACCGCGCCGTGCCCCTTCGCAAGGCCATGAACGAGAGCTTGCGGCAGGACTACGCCAGCGACTGCCAGAGGGTGGTGCGCCGCTGGAACAAGGCCCTGTCCGACGAGGGGCTGGACGTGCAGGTGAGCCTGCCCAGCACGCGCTTCTTCCGTCGCCAGGGGATCTACGCGGACCACCACTTCGACCCGGCCGGCGAGCTGATCGACCAGGCCACCTGGGACGCGGCCTGGTTGCCTACCGATAGCGACCGCGCCTATGTCCAGAGCCTGATGAAGCCGGTGCTCGAGATCGGGAAGTTCGCCAACTACATCGCGCCGCCCAAGCGCGGCATCCACGGCCAGCCTGTGGACTTCGAGTACGTTCGGACCGATGGCTGAGGGTGCTGCCGCCTATCGGTCCTGGCCGCTCTTCCGTTCGGTCAGCCGCCTGAGCAGCTCCGAGCCAAAGGCTGTGGCCTCCGAGCTGGTCTGCGAGAGCCACGTGCTGGCAGCCTCGCCCTGGGTGGTCAGGCGCTCGCCCACTCGCGTCGCCAGGTCGGTCACGCGGGCTTCTAGCGACGCGACATCGGTGCGGTCGGTCGGGCGCCGCGGGTAGTCTCCCTGGCGGATGGCGGCGAGCTGATCGCTGGCTGCCCAGGCTTCGATCTCGGCGATGCGCTCGTCGAGGGGGGGATGACGCGAGAACGCTCGCTCGACCGCGGCCAGGGCGTCCGCACCGGGCTTCCAGACCTGGGCGATCTGGCGGTAGCGCTGGTCCATGGCGTCTTGCACGCCCGCCTGGCTCCTTCGCAGCAGGCCGATAGAGACGGCAGGGTTGCCCGCCACCAACAGCTCGGCCCGGTCCGCCGACAGCTCGCTTTTTCGGTCCCATTCGTAGAGGGCCAGCAGGATGGGCAGGGTGATCACCAAGTTCAGGCCGCTGGCTCCCAACCACCAGCGGCCAGCGTCGAGGATGCGGACCAGCGTCTTGTAGAGCACATGGCCCGACATCACGTGGCCCAGCTCGTGGGCCAGGATCGCGCGGACCTGGGCCGTCGGGAGCTGCTCGACCGCTCCCGAGCTCAGCACAACGTGGGGGCGGCGCAGGCCCATGGTGAAGCCGTTGATGGTGTCGCCCGCCGCGACCAGCAGGGGGATCGGTTCGGGGGCGTCGAGGGTCGCCAGGGTGTCCTGCCACAGCGCCGCGATCTTGGGATGATCCTGCGCCATGGGCTTGGCCGTGCCGACCAGCCGTCGCAGGGCGAAGGAGTCCTGGAGGCGGCCGATCGAGGCGCGGGCGAGTGGCTCGAAGCCCGGCACGGCGCGCAATGCCTGGAGCGCGACTCGGTCGGCCGGGTGCTCCCAGGCCGAGGGGTCGATCTCAGGAAAGGTCTGCTTCATGTGGGGTTTCCCTCTCGTTCAGAAGTCCCGGTTCAGGAGTCCCGGTTCAGAAGTCCCGCAGGATCTCGGCCTTTTTCGCTTCGAATTCCTCTTCGCTGAGCATTCCGGCCTCGCGGGCCTCGGCCAGTTGCTCCAAGCGCGACTTCAGCGTGTTGTCGTGACGGTGGGCGGCCACCTTCTCGGCTTTCTTCTCGCGATAGACCTTCTTGAACATGTCGCGCAGCTCGTCCTGATCGACGCCACGTCCGTTCTCGAAGTAGTGCTCACTGACCTCGCCGATGGCCCAGGTCAGGGCGTACGCCATCGCCGGCGCGGCGATGAAGCCAGCGAAGGGGATGAACTTGACCGAGCTCATCACCAGGTTCTGGGCGAGGATGCTGGCCCCGAAGGTGCTGAGGATCTCCAGCACTGACTTGTGGTCCAGGCGGTAGCCGTGGATCCGGCCGATGGCTTGGACCATGCCGATCTGGATGGGCGAGACCAACACCAGGTCGAGCAGGGGGATGGGCTGAAAGGAGACGACCGCGGCCGCGCCGGCCCCCATCTCGATGACCTCTCGGACCGCGGCAGCGCGGTCTTCTGGGGTGGCGTCGGTGTAGTCGCCGTCGAGGACGCGTTGGAAGGTCTCGGCGTAGGTGGCCATGAATGGCTCCGTCAGGGTGAGAGGGGCGTGTGGCGTCAACGTGGGGACGCTGCACTCTCTTACGTCGTCGCGCCAGGCTTCGTGCATGCCTGGACCGAAACATCGGCGGCCATGGCGAGCGCCTGATCACGTCAGGTAATGACATTATGCCGCACAGGCGTCAGAGTTTTCGTGCATGGAAGCATGATTCCTGGTAGAACCAGTTTGGCATCACAGGCGGAGCGGACATGCCCGACGCGCGACATCGGACAGGAACCGACGACCAGGCTGACCCCAGCACCGAAGAGCTCGCCAGGGCTGAGGGCCTCAAGTTTGGCCTCAGTCGGGCCACTCGCTTGCTGATCCTCAGCGCGATCCTGGTGGTCGTGCTGATCATCGCGCGGAGTTGCGCCTGACGCGCGCGCCATGCGGGCGGCTCAGGCCCCCAGCAGCCGTGGCAGGTTCTGAGCCCGCAGCACGATGCTGTCGTGCATGGCGCAGTCATCGGTGCAGTGGCAGCCACCCGCGCCGATGTACTCGCGTTGGGCTTGCAAGGCGCCGCCCGACCAGATGTCGGACCAGTGGGTGGAAGACAGGTTGCCCAAGGAGGGAAGCAGGTCGCAACTGGCGACGTCGCCGTTTCTGTGAACCACCGCGTAGGACAAGCCGGCCAGGCAGGGGATGATCTGGCGCCCCTCGACCAGGGTCTGAACCGTGACCGCCCATCGCAGCCGGTGATAGTTGCGACGCAAGCGGGTCAGCAAGCGACCATCGTCGGGCGTGTAGCGGTCCAGGATCTGGAAGAGCGGACCCTGTAGTTGGTCGAGCAGGTCGATCGGGGCCGCGTCCTCGGCGAGCTGCTTCGGTAGCGAGACCACGTGGGCGTCGGGGCCTTGTTGCCACACGTACTCGGCCAGGGCCAGGGCCTCGGGCGCGTTGTTCGTACAGAGGCGGGTGTGCAGCTCCACCCGGACATCGTCCAGCAGGGCCAGCCGATCGAAGGCTTGCCACACTCGGTCCCAGCTCCCTGGGCCGTGCAAGCGGTCGTGGGTCGGGTGGAGACCGTCCAGATTCAGCGCCACCACGACATCGCCGCTGCGCTCCTCGCGGACTCGCCGAGTGTGCTCCACGACTCGCTCCACATCGGCCACCGACGAGATCAACGTGAGCACTTCCGTGTCGAAGGCGCTGACCAGCTTCGGGAGATCGGGACGGTCAAAGGGCTCATCACCGTTGATGTCGAGCCAGAGCAGGGGCCCAAGTTCGTCCGCAAGGCGCCGGTAGCAACCCGCTGAGAGGCCCCCGGCCCCCGCTTGCCCCAGGTGCAGCACCAGGTGGTGCAGTCGGCGGCGCAGG
>JAADHA010000069.1 GCA_013152105.1 Oligoflexia bacterium
CTGTTGAGCAGGCGAGCAACATTCCAGCCATCGTAGTCCCCCTCGATCGGGGCGAAGGGCCCTGCGTCCTCGGGCGCGCAGGCGATCATCGACATGAGCAGGATCACGCCACCACCTCCCAGTCGATGCTCCAGGTGCCGAAGAACAGCTTCGGTCCGGTATGTGCGCTCACGGCGTACACGCGCCCGGCTGCGTCGACCGAGCGGCTGCCCAGCAGCGTGACAAACGTCGCGCTGCCGCCGGGCAGGTCACGCGGGGCGACGTCGGCGGGGGCCTGGGCCTGGATGTACGACGGCATCGTCGACACCTCGGTGAGGGTGGAGGTCCCGTGCCTGGTGAACGCGCGCACCCGCACCTCTTCGGTGTCGCGCCAGCGGTCGAGCAGCACGAGCCAGGCGTAGGGGGTGTCGCCCAGCGAGCCGTGTACCCACTTGAATTCGAAGACCACGGCGTCGAGGGAGGCGGCGGTCTCGTCGAAGGCGCTCACGGGCGTGTCGGCGGCCGACGGCAGCACCAGGCGACACTCGCTGAACGCGGTGAGCACGCTGGCGAAGCGCTGGTAGCAGCTCCAGCTCAGCCGGCGGACGGCGAGGCGCGAGTCGTCGACGTCGTCATCTTTGCGCAAGCCAAAACCGTAGAATGGCGGTATCTTGTGTTCCTTCGGCTTGGGTTGCAGCGCCTCGAAGCAGTGCCAGCCGAGGATCCGCGCGCCGCCGGCCGCCGCTCCGGCGAGCCGACGCCACACCTCGGTGGCCTGGAACACCTCTTCGGCGCTGTGCCCGGCGACCTCCGGCAGAGCCTCGGGCACATAGTTGCCGGTGTCGGCCTGCGGGGCCGCGCTCACGCCCGACTCGAAGACCGTGATCTCGGTGCCGAAGAAGCCATTGTCGTCGAGGATGTCGCGGACCTGCCCCAGCTCGTAGACCAGCCGCGAGATGTGCAACGGCCCCGGGTTTGCGCCGTCGCGCTGCTCGCGGTGGTACCAGTGCAGGTCGACCGAGTCGGCGAGGTCGGATGGATCGTAGCCATTCGTCGCCGCCGTGGCCGCGAACTCGTGCAGGAAGGAGTCGAGGAAGTGTCGCCCCCAGGTCCAGGTCTTGAGATAGAGAGGGTCGTTCTGGACGCGCTTCTTACTCGTTGTCTTCGCGAGCTCGGTGCGGTTGTAGTTGTAGCTGGAGATTCCCGGCAGCAGGATGTCGATCTCACCCACCGGGAAGTACCTCCGCACCTGCCGGGCCATCCCCTCGACGAGCCAGGCCCAACGTTCGGCGCTGCCCTGCCAGCAATGCTCGCCGTAGGTGTTTCCCGTGTCGGCCTCGATCACGTTGCAGGCGTCGATCTCGTTGAACAGCTCGATGCCGTGGACCACGAGCGCCAGGCTGAACGCCGGATCGTCGCGTTGGATCGTGCCCTCGATGACCCGCAGCATGCGACAGGCCTCGGAGGCGTAGCGCGCCAACCAGGCGCGCTGGTAGGGGTCGCGGGTGTCGAGGATGTCGAGCTGCGGGTCACCGCCGTAGCCGAAGCGGTTGCCGTCGAGTGTCTGGCCTTCGTGCGCCGCAGCCCAGGTGATCTCGATCGCGCGACTCACCTGCCCGTCTTGCGAGCCAAGGTGGTGGTCGCCACCCCCGCCCAACGTGCCCATCGTGAGCACCAGCCGCTCTCCGCGCTCCCATGCCCTGCGCAGCATCGTCTCGAGGGTGTCCGCCCGCTCCTCGAGCCGCTCGCGCAGGTCGGTCACCAGGGGAAGCGGCCCGCCCAGCGTCGACGTGAAGAGGAGGTCGGTGCCGCCCGGCTGACGCACGTGGCCTGCGCCCAGCTCGGACAGGTCGTCGAGGATGGCCTCGGCGTCGCCGAACAGGTCGGCGTTGTCGTCGATGTGCGCGACATTGAGGCCGGGCTCACAGCTCACGGCCCAGGCCTCTCCGACCACGACGGGAGCCGACGTCGAGTCTTCCGGGACCCCGTGGACCTCGGTCTGCTCGGGTGTGGCGGCCACCTCGGCGTAGTGGCGCCGGCGGGTCTCCCTCCGGGCCTTCATGGCGGCGACCTGTGGGTCTTGCAGGGGCTTCGCCGCCTCTTCATCGGGTGTCGCCCCGTGCATGTGGCGGATGCGGCGGCTCAGCGCGTCTCTGTGGCGCCGCCGGAGGCGTCGCTGCCGCTTCGCCATCAGCGTCGCCGGAGAGGCCGGGGGGCGCGGGGACCGCGAAGGCGCCAACATCGAGAGGAGCGCGACCTGGCGGACCAACCTCCACCTTCGTCGGATGGCGGCCAGGGTATCGACCTCGCCGGAGTCGAGCGCGACCTGCGCGGCTGCCGCGTGCGCCAGCAGGAGCGCCACCGGCCCCTCGCCGTCGGGTGCAGGCGACGGGGTCGGCGGGATCATGGAAGCTCCATGGGCGGGATGCCAGATCGCGGATCGCGCCGAGCGGAGGTCCGTCGCGAGCAGTCGTCGGTACCTTCAGGGCATTGTCGCCCGGATCGCGGGTCGCTGCAAGCCCGCATGGCCGCCTCCGCTCGGATCAGCCCTGGATGATGGTCGCCCAGACCTCGAAGTCGACCGACTGGGGGCTGGCGGCGCCGGAGTCCTCGACCTGGGCCACGACATCGAGGGCGTGCTGGAAGTCCACCGTCGTCTCAAAAGTGAACGCGCCGGTCGTGTCGATGCTGGAGTAGGTCCCGGCCAACGTGACTCCGAAGCCATCCTCGAAGGGACGGATCTCCTTCATGCACCCGGTGTTGACGACGAACCCGAGGCGACCGGTCGTCGATCGATCGTACACGCGTCCGTGGAAGATGATCTTGTCGCCCTGTCCGAGTGCACCGATGATCTCGTTGCGGCAGGGGTACGACTTGACCGCGCCGCTGCTCTCGCTCAGGCGGGTGACGCGTTCGAAGACCTGGACCTTGTACTTCATCTCGCACTCCTGACCAGGCGCCGGTGCTCCAGCCCGGTCGTAATGAGTCCCGAAACCTTCAGGTCAGCGCAAGTTTCGATGATCGAACTTATGCGCGATCTAAAATGCTTTTGACAGGGTACCCCCCCCGCTGGTTGTCAAGATCTTTTTGAAAAAAAGCCTCCCCCGCCGGTGCCCCTGTGGGTTTCGACAGGGCGCCAGGCGCGCTCAGGGCTGGCCGGAGATCCG
>JAADHA010000186.1 GCA_013152105.1 Oligoflexia bacterium
GGTCCCGCATGCGGCGGCGCGGCGCGGCGAGGAGCCGGTGCAGCGCCCGCTCCAGCGCCGGCAGCAGCGGTAGCAAGGCCTCGGCCAGCAGGGGCGCGGCGACCCCAACCAGCCCCACACTGCCCACCCGCGGTCCCTCGGCGCCCACGCTCAGCCCCGGCAACCAGCGCTCCAGATCCACCAGCAGGGCCTCCCAGCTCGCGTCGTCGAGCTTGTTGGGAGCGGACCGCACCCGCAGGGGGACCTGCCACCGTCTGCCTTGTTGGGAGAGTTCCAGGCGCAGATGGCCCACGGCGAAGGGCAGGTCCAAGCGCACGCCCTGCCGCGAGCAGTCCCAGGACAGCTCGCGATCCTCCAGCCGAACACTGTACGGCCCACCGGGTGCGGACAGTCGCCAGGATCGCGCCTCGTCCAGCACCCAGCCCCCGGCCTCTCGAACGGCCGGACCCTGGCGGTCGGTGATCTGGAGACCCGCGATCATCGGTGGGCGCTCATGACCAGAAGCTGGTGACGCCCGTGTCCAGCAGGCGGGTCCGCATCGCGGCCAGCTTGTCCTGGCACCGGCTCAGGTCGCGCGCCTTGCAGGCGGCGTGGAGCTTGTCGAGGGCGTCGGTCAGAGCACTGGACTCGGTGCCCCGCAGGCGCGGCAGCACCTTGCTGAAGATCGCCTGGTCGATGAGCGTGCTCTCTGCTGCGTCGGGGTCCGCGGTGCGGGCGGCGGCGACCCAGGCCAGAACCTCGCCCGCTGTGCGGTAGCCCACGTGGCGCCGGATCGGCCGCAGCATACCTTGAAGCTCCAGCAGGGTGTCTTCCACGGGGGCATCTGCGGCCGTGCGGTCCGGGCGCCGCTGCATGAAGCGCTCCAGGTCAACCTCCCAGAATTCCAGGGTAAAGGCGCGGTCCAGCACCTTGTCGCTGAAGGGGTGAGTGGTCTCGTCCATATTGACCGTACCGCCGATACGCAAGTTGCTGGGCCAGGGCACCGAGGGCGGCACCCCATTCACCGGCTCCTGCTCGGCGTGGAGCTGCAAGGCCCGGCCGGTCTCCATGGTGCTCAGGAAGGGTGCGAAGTAGCGTTCAACCCGGGCCAGGTTCATCTCGTCCAGCACCAGGAAGAAGGGCAGCTTGGGGTGGCGGCTGGCCCGCAGCACGAGCTGAAGGGCGGGTTCGACCTGGAAGGTGGGCTCGGCGTGCAGGGCGTTGAAGTAGCCCAGCAGCCCGGTGGGATCGCGCCAGTCGGGACGGACCGGGACCACCGCGAGGTGATCTTCGAGGTCCAGGCCCATGGTCTTGCAGACAAGCTGCGCGTACAGGATGAGCAGCCGGGTCTTGCCGCTGCCAGACAGCCCCGAGAGGATGGCGAAGCGTTTGGCGGGGTGGAAGGTCCAGGCCGTGTGCAGGCTACGAAGCTGGTCGCGCGAGAAGACGAAGCGCTTGAGGTCTGGATCGCCCTGGAAGGCGGCCCACAAGGCGGCGAAGTCGGGGTGGGGGGCGGTGGCTGGCCCCATGGGCCCGGTGCCGGTCTCCACGGGGTCGGCGGACACGTGGTCGGGCACCACGATCTCGACTGGCAGGCGCGCCACCCAGTCCCGCCCCAGGGCGGTGACGTGCCACCGGCTGTCCACCTGGCGCTCCACCAGCCCCACGTGCATGGCCCAGCTTGTCAGGCGGCTCCACAGTTGCTTGCCCCCCTGGCCCGCGACGAAGCGCGCCGCGGCGGTGGACAGCTCGGTGGCATCCCGGGGCCCCTGTGCGATGTAGCGAAGCAGCCAGGCGAAGCCCACGATGCGCACCAGCAGGGCCTCGATGAGGGGGTCGGGCGGGTCCCCCTGCAACAGTTGCTCGCCGGCCGAGGTCGTCACATAGCGACCGTCCAACTCGTCGAGCATGCCGAGCCAGCGCAGCAGGCGGAGCAGGCGGCGCAGGTAGAGAGGGGTCGCAAAGCCAGGCCCCAGCTCGTCGAAGACCGCCCCCTGCAGGTCCTCGAAGCTGCGCCGGTCCAGGCACTCCCGCAGGGGCATGCGCAGCGTCGACACGCCCCCCTTGAAGACCTCGGGCCAGCGATACTGGCGGTCCGGCCCCCACAGGGTCAGGGTCTCGGGGACCGGCCTCACAGTGGTGTCCCCGCCATTCACCGGTCCGGGGATCTCGCCTTCGGCGATGGCGTCGGCATGTTCGTAGAGCCACCAGCAGAAGACGCTGCGGCGGGCGTGCTCGTCCAGGTCTGCTTCCGGTCCCAGGGCTTCGCGCAGGCGAGCGCGGGCGTGTACATTGGCCTCGACCTGCTTGATCCGCCGGTTGCCCACCAGCAGGCTGCGGATCTTCATGTGCGCGTCCCAGGAGTAGCCGCAGTGCAGGTCGCCGGGACGCAGGAAGGAGAAGATCCGGATCAGCCGGGCCACCGGCGTGCGGCCCGAGACCTGGGTCCGCACGCGGGCCAGGGTGGTCTCGAAGTGCGCCTGCAGCTCGTCGGCGCGGCGGCTGGGCTCGGGAGACCAGGTCCCGTCGCGCAGGGTCACCAGCAGATCGAGCACGGCGGGGTCCTGGAGCACCCCCTCGACCGACAGGTTCTCCGAGGCGCCCGCCGAGGCCACATCCTTGAGGCTCCACAGCCGCTTCTGGAAGCCCCGGCTGCGGAGCTGGTCTTCGCCGGCCTCGGCCACCCAGACCAGCGTCTGCCGCATCTTGGCCAGCCAGTCGTCCCAGGCGGGGAAGGCGGCCTGACCGAAGGCATCGTAGAGGGTGCGGATACGGTCGAGGGAGAGGGGCTGGGTCATAGCGGGCTCCGGTAGCGGGGCGGCGGGAGCAGCCTACTCTGCGGCGACCTTGCGCTGCACCGTCAGATCGTCGATCAGCGCGTGGCCCACGCCTGGCGCTGGGCATCGGCGTCCGCGCCCGCCGGCAGCAGCCGGACCAGGGCTTCCCCAATGTCAGCCAGGCATGCAACGACCGCCGACCAGGAGTGCAGGCGCGAGGAGCGACCGGTGTCCACCCAGGCCAGATCACCCCGACGCAGCACATGAACCGGGGGCAAGGTCACGCCCGGCAAGGCCCTTGAGAGATCGTGGCGCTGCTCAAAGCGGTACAGGGCCAGGTCTTCCGCGTCGATGAGCGCTTCATCACCGAGCCAACGCCAGCCAGGACAGCAGGTCCGCCCAGGTCCACACCAGTGGCCCCCGAGGGGCATCCGAGTCTGCCTGGTACCAGTGCGCGTGGCCGTTGACCATGAGGACGGCACTTCCCCACAGCAGAGCCGGATCCCGCCCGATGATCGGGTCGAGCTGGAGCTGCAGGATGTCTGGCCGGCCATGCTTCATGCTGCGTACCTTCCAAGCCACCGCTTGAACTCTCGATGGCATCCCGCCAGTTCTGCTGCTGCTTCCAGCTTCTTCTTGATCACGCGGGGCTGGTGGCCCCGCCAGGGATAGCCATGGCAACTCAGGCCCGGGCGGGTCGGCGCAGCCTCGTAGATGACACCCTGCTGCACGGCGAAGAAGCGGCTGGGATGGGGGTCGTCCGGATCCTCGCGGAAAGGGATCGCCGTCTGGAGGATCCGAAGGGCCTTGGTGTCATCGATGGTGTTCG
>JAADHA010000562.1 GCA_013152105.1 Oligoflexia bacterium
ATGGCCAAGGGATCCCTTGAGAACGCAGCCCCTACGCAATCCACAACATGTAGAGCCCGACGCCGATCAGCATGAGACCTGAAATGTGCTCGACCCAGATCCGTGCTCGGGTTGCGGCAAGGCGGGCCATGAAAGATGCCGCGGCGGTGCCCAGAAGCAGGATTGGAACACCGACCCCGATCCCATATACGAAGAGAAGCACCCCGCCCCAGACAGGGTTCCCCGTGTGTGCCACGTATGCCAGCAGGCCAGCGAGCATCGGGGTCGAGCAGGGGGTCACGACCAGCCCGATGAGCGCGCCAGCGACAAGGGCTCCGGCCGCTCCTCGAGCTTTCTGCGAGAGACCGGTCGCCCCGGGCAAGGGGACCCGGATGACGCCGAGCATGTGCAGGCCGAAGACGATGGGAACCGCGGCGATGACGTAGGCCGGCCAGGACCCGAGGCCCATGAACATCCGTCCAGCCAGGCCCGAGACGATGCCGAGGGCCGTCGAGGCCAGGCTCACGCCCACGACGAAGGTGGCTGCCATCCCGAGATTCGCCCTCAGGGTGTCCCGCCGCAAGGCCGCGCAGGTGCCGACTGCCGTGGGGAAAATCGGCAGGCAGCAGGGGTTGAAACCGGCGATCACCCCGGCCAGAAGCGCAACCGGCAGCGCCACGACGCCACCGTCACGCAGCAACGCTGCGAGGTGCTCACTCATGGAGTATCGACGCCCCGCGTCGGGCCGGAAGGCTCTCGCAAAGCAGACAGGGCCGCACGAAGTGATGTGATGGTCGCCGAGGACTCCCCTTCGAATCGCGCTTGCTCGGTGCCGTTGGCGTCAAGGATGAGGACCACCGGAGACGTGCGCACGCCATGCCGACGAGCGTCTTCGCCCGGGTGCCTGGAATCAAACTCTTGTACGCCGACACCCGGTGCGCCGCGCAGGTCGCGCACCATCTGGATGATCTCGCCACACCCGCCGCTCTCCTCGGTCTCGCGCGGGTCGACGAAGAGGAGGACGCTCGCACGAACGCCCTGCTCGTCAGCCGCCGGATGTGCCGCCGGATGTGCCGCCGGATGGACCACGGTCCACGGCGGCTCTCGCTGCGCGTCAAACTTGAACCACAGCACCGCCGCGACCACCGCGATCGTCGCTACCAAGATGATGAGGCGATTCTTCATGGAGGATCTCCCGAGCAGGACTTGCATCCGCAGGCTGGTGGACTGGTATCGCTGTTCGAAAGAGCTTCGGACTGGCCTGCGTCCGGGCTGCAGCAGCCGTCGGCTTCGGGCTGCCCGCATGCCCTTGCAGGGTCATCCCCATCGGCCGGTCGGGCCTTGAGCGCGCCATACCCCTGGATCACCGTGCACGTGGGGCACGAGCAAAGCCCCGCGCGGAAGTTGGTGATGATGGCGTCCGCCGGGCAGTTCTCGACGCACGCGCCACAGGCCTGACAGGCGTCCATCCTGGCGACAACGTACTTGCGGGTCTGTGGGCGTCGCTCGAAGACATCGACGGGGCAGACGAGATCGCAGAGATGACAGCCGATGCACTTGTCCTCGTCGACTGCGATCTCCGTGTGTCGCTTGCCAAGCACAAGCTCCTTGACGTCGGCCCGCCAGAGTGGCGACCAGCTCGGCAGGTCGTAGCCGAGGTAGGTGGCAAGGAAGACAATCCAAGCCGCCCAGGCCACGGTGGACAAAGCTGGCATCGCAAGCCAGGTCTGGGAGAGGATCGCGAAGACCGCCGCAACCAGGATGCCCAGGGCCAAGCCTCTCTGGACCCCCGGTTTCCCTGGCAACAGGAACACCAGAACGCTGTTCAGCACGGCGAGAAGAAAGACGAGGAGAATCGACCTCCACCAGAGACCGGGAATCCAGATCGACGCCAGGCTGATCGGCAAGATGAAGAAGACCAGCGACGCAAATGCCAGGTTCGTCCCCATCACGAACCGGTCCTTCAGACCGAATTCCACCCGCCGCTCCGAGGGCTCCGTCATGCGCGCACCGCGTCTCAGCCAGGCAGCGAGATCCTCGATCCGCAAGGGCCCGAACCGAGGCTTCCACTCCGTCCGCTCCTTGATCGACCAGATGTTCACGCCAGCTCCAGAGAGCTGGGGGAGGATGAGCCTACGGTGATCGACGCGGTCAGCGATGCCACTGGTCTTCAGGATCGACACGACCGTGTCCGCGGTGAAGTGGCCACCGCCTGCGGCGCACCAGACGTTGATGCCACGCGTCGGGGCTACCAGAAGCCAGGCGTCGATGCCGTCGCGCGAAAGCGCGCGGATCACCTTGCGGACCGTCAGGTCGAAGTTGCAGGTGACCAGCACGGGAGAGGTACGATCGGGCCTTCCCACCTCGCGCAGACCGGGCGCTGTCGGCAGCGGAAACATGCGGCCGAAGAGCAGCCAGAGATCCTTGAGCCGATCCCAGATCATGAAGCAGCCTCCTTCCGGGCGACGAGGAGCGCGAGCGTGCCGAGGAGACATCGCTCCTCGTACTGCACCTGGAACCCGGCATCCATGAGCCCACGCTCGATGCCCAAGAGCGCCCGCGTCGTGCTACGGGTGAGGACAAAGGTCAGCGCGGCGAGTGGCCAACGAACGATGATCCCAAGCGCCCGCTGCCACCATCTTCGGGGAGAAACCTCGTCGGCGATGATGAAGGCTCCACCGGGCCGGAGTAGCTGTGCCGAAGCCCGGAGTACGTGACGAAGCTCGTCGGCTGAGAGTTCGCTGAGCGAGAGCGTGGCCACGACGCGGTCGAAGCGCTCACTGCCAAGCGTATCGATCTCGGTCGCGGTCATGTGAAGGAACTCGGCGACAGGGGCTGTGCGGCGGGCAACCGCAAGCATGGCGTCCGAGACGTCGATGCCCGTGACCCGGCCACCCCGGTCGAGGAGCAGCGCCGCCAGTGCTCCCGTGCCGCACCCGATGTCGAGCACTTCGTCTCCGGGCTCTACCCATCGCGCGGCGATCTCCCGCTTGAGCCGGTCGATGTGCCCCAGAGTGAGCATGCGCATCCCGCGGTCGTAGCGCTCGGGGCTCTGCTCGAGCAGCTTCATATAGACGAGCGTCGACATCAGGCGTCCTCCGCACTGACAGCGGGGGTCTCTGCGGCGGCGGTCTCTGCGGCGGCGGTCTGGCTCTGCGGCGGCGGTCGCCCCGCACCGCTCACAGGTATCCACACAGACCGCGAGACAGAATCCCTGCTCGAGCAGACCCACCGTGCAGGGGTCCACGACGCGGTAGCGGATGTGGTTGCCGTCGCGACGGGCTGCGAGGATCCCGCGATCGACGAGCCGCCGAAGCTGGTTGGAGACCGCCTGGGGCTTCATGCCGATCGCCTCGGCGAGGGCACCCACCGAGAGCTCCGGCTGCCGAACGAGGGCATGCAGTATCCGCAGACGGGTCGCGTTGGACAGGATCTTGAAGATGGCCTCGAGCTGTGCGGCCTGCTGCTTGTCGAGGATGGGGCGCTCATGGATCGGTGGCTGTGGGGGGCAGCGGTCGAGGGCGGTTGCCTGCTTTTCGCTCATCGCGGTGCTCCGGTGGAGAACGGGTACGACACAATAACACCATATCGTGTTCTTGTGTTTTGACAAGCCCCGCTCTCGTGCAGGCAGGACGAGCGCTGGGACGAGCACTGGGACGAGGTTCGGGTGCCTCGATGTCGATGGCAT
>JAADHA010000570.1 GCA_013152105.1 Oligoflexia bacterium
CAGGGCCAGTCCGGCCGCCAGCGCCAGGGGCAGCGCGCGGCCCCGCAGGCCGGCGTCGAGTGCAGCGAGGACGGCCAGGGCCGCGGGCAGGTCGCTTGCGGCCAGTCCAGACGACTGCAGGACCGTGTAGGACCCGCACAGCAGCAGGCCAGCCCAGGCGCCGCGCGCTCCGAGCCAAGCCTTGCCAAGCGCGGTGGTGCCGGCCAGCGTAAGGGCCGTGAGCAGCAGGTGGAACAGGCGCGGCCCGGACTCGCCGCCCAGGGCCATCAGGCAAGCGTAGACGGCGCTGAGGTTCTGTGGACGGCTGCCGTTGGGGTGCAGCGGACCCGACAGCAGGCCGCCCGTGTCGAGGATCCGCGCGGGCAGCGCCAGGTGCTGGTACAGCTCGTCGGTGTCCACCGGGGGCGCGAGGGCTATTACCAGCCCGGGCAGCAGCACCACCAGCCCGATCAGGAGGGCGGTCGAGCTCAGTCGCGGCCACTGGAGACGTGGACGGAAGAGCCACCCGGTGGCGAGCAGAAGCACCAGGAGCCTGGCCACTTCGGGGTGCAGCAGGCCAGCCATGGCCAGCCCGCTCGCCAGCACGCTCCACAGCAGCAAGCCTGTGACAAGGGCGTGGAGCGCGCCTCGGCCGTCCTCCAACAAGTCTGGCGCGAGCTGCTGGAGCACCGCGGCCCCCGCGCCAGTCGCCGCCAGCATGCCGCAGAGCGCTGCGCCGCCGCCCTGTGCAGCCCGCCACCACGCGGCTGCGGTGGGGCCGGCCGAGTCCAAGATCAGGAAGGCCAGGGTGCAGGCCAGCGCGGCGAGGACCAGGATGGCGCGCTCAGTCCGGGTCACGCGCTTCTCCGGGCTCGGCGGCGGTCTTCAGCCAGAGGATGCCGTCCTGGCGGTAGAGCAGCCAGCCTTCGAAGCGGGCGGGCCAGCGCTGGTGCCCCGGCCCAGCGGCGTCCAGCCCATCGCTGCAGCGGATGTCGACGCCAGCTTGGGGGTCTTCGCCGCTGTCGGGGCTGTCGGGGCTGTCGGGGCGGGTCTCCCAGCAGACGGTGTCCTGCCACAAGGCCGGGGGCGCGCTGAAGCCGGTGTGGGCGGCGATGCGGTGGGACTTTTCGGTGGCGGTGTCGAGAAGCACGATGCTGGCTGGCTCCACCCAGGCCAGCCAGGACCCGCTGCTGACCACATGACGTTGATTCCCTGGCCCCGCTGAGAGCGGCCGGGGAGTGGCGTGTCGGTCGGTGGTGGACATCGCCCACACGTCCTCTCCGTCGGGGCCAGCGTCCTCGACCCAGGCCACCAAACCGGGGACCAGGGCTGGCGGATACCACCCCACCGGGTGCGCCTCGACCAGACGGTGGGTTGGCGAGTCCAGCGGCCAGGCCGAGACACGGCCCTCGTACAGGGCGGCGCCGATGCTGCCGTCGGTGGCCGGCGCCGCGATGCTGGGCGTGCGCGACCGAGGTCGGTCCAGCAGCTCCGGGCCGGTGTCCTGGAGGGCGATGAGCCCTGCATCGGGCCCCACGGCCATCAACAGGCCGGGGCTGAGCCCTGGCGAGATCATCGCCTGGGGCAGCCGATACTCGACGCCGCTGATGAGGGACAGCACCCGGTCGACGCGACCGTCTGGTCCACAGGCGACGACCCACGGGCCGGCCAGCGTTGGAAAGCGCTGATCGCGACAGGGCTGGTCCAAGCCGTGCAGGGGTACCGCGACACCAGGGCGGCCCACCGCAGCCGCCCAGGAGGAAGAGACAGGCAGGCAGAGGGTCAGCAGCAGGGCAAGGCCAGGGGCGTGCTTCATCGGAGCCCTGAGGGCTTGCTGGCAGGGGGGTCCGCCGGCCCGAATGCCCGCTGGCCCGACTATCAGGGCCCCGTGTCCGGTGTGTACACTTCGCCGCAGCACAGCACGTTCAGGGTCAGCACGCTGCTGCCGGTCTCCTGAGGACAGTCTGTGGCGTCGAGCTGCATCCGGTAGAGGTTGGGCGCGCAAGCGCCTGGGCTGACGGCGGCGGATCCGGTGATGGAGACGGTGGTTTCGAGCTGGTCGGCCGGCCCTGTGAGCGCCATATTCTCGGTCATGGTCGTCCAGAGCAGCTCCAGCGGGTCCCCTTCGGCGTCTTCAACGGTTGCGGTGCCGCCGACCGCGACCGAGACCGTCGAGCACATGCCGCACTCCCAGTCGCCCGGCCGGCCCTCGGAGCACAAGGCAGTACCGGCGTCTACTTCCAGCAAGCCACCGGCGTCCACGACGGGCGGCGTGTTGGCAAAGCGCTCGGACACCAGCACGGTCAGATCGTCGGGGGCTGACCAGGCCGTTCCGTCCTCGACGGCCAGGGTGAAGGTGTAGGTTCCCGAGATGTCGGCATAGAAGGTCGTGATCGCGGACTGGCGGTCGGCCATGCTGTAATTGTCGGTCGTCGACCCGTCCGGCTTGGACTGCAGGGTCCACATATAGCCGAGGGCATCGCCGTTGGGGTCGTAGGATCCGCTACCGTCCAGCGTGAAGTCCAGGCAGTCCTGGGCGTCGGTGATGTCGGGCCCGGCGACGGCCGTGGGCGCCATCGGCTTGCCGCTGGACACGGTGATGTAGGCGGCGTCGGCGGTCGAGGTGGAGAAGCCGTTGTTCACCGTGAGCGCCGCGACGTAGACCCCTCCGACATCCGGGGTGAGCGACGGGGTGGCGGTGGTCGCGTCGTCGAGGCCCGCCAGGGTGCTGCCCGAGGGCACGCTGCCCAAGACCCAGTTGTAGGTCAGACCCAGTCCCAGCGGATCGTAGGAGCCAGACCCGTCCAGCGTGATGGCCGCGCCGATGTCTCCCTGGGTGTCCGGTCCCGCGTCGGCCACCGGCGTGTTGCCGTCCTGGACTTCGGCGATCACGTAGTCGGCGACAGAGCTGAGGCCCGCGGCGTCCTTGATGACCAGCTTGATCACGTAGATGCCCGAGGCATCCGGCAAGAAGCTGGTAGCAGAGGCGCCGTCGGTGTTGTTGTTGAGGAACACGCTGGTCGAGTCGGCGCTGCCCGATGCGTCGGGCACGTGGTCGAAGGACCAGTGCCAGGTGATGGGGTCACCGTCGGGATCATAGGAGTCGCTGCCGTCCAAGATGAGCCGAGCCGTACCTGAG
>JAADHA010000380.1 GCA_013152105.1 Oligoflexia bacterium
GCGCTGAGCACACCGACGGCAACCGGAACATTGCCCGCCAGGTCCACGTCCGGGTGGTTCAGATCCGCGATGTCCTGACTGGAGATCTGGGCCGGAGTCACCGATCGATTGGCCGCGGAGCCCGCTTCGAGGTCGATGTTGAGGTAGGTCTGTTCTTCGAGCTGGCGGATCCCATAGGCCCGCTCGGCGTCGGTGCCCGTGTCGAACACCCGCAGCAGGTACTGGGCCGCGTCACCGAATTCCGGGTTGGCGGCTGGCGACTTCTTGCAAGCGGTCAAGGGGCCCAGACACGGCAGGCCCAGCAGCAAGGACAGCGTCGCCAGGCGAGCAGGATGAGGCACAGACGGACTCCGGCTGTGCCCATGCTATCCCGCGGCAAGCGCAGTCGCTGGCGCGATCAGAGAGCCTCGACCACCACAGCGATGCCCTGGCCACCACCGATGCAGGCGCTGCCGATCCCGTACTTCTTGCCGCGACGGGCCAGTTCATAGAGGAGGTGGGCGATGATGCGCGTGCCGCTGGCGGCCAGCGGGTGGCCGATGGCGACACCGCCGCTGTCGACATTGGTGATCGAGCGGTCCAGCTCCAACAGCTTTTCGCAGGCCAGGTACTGGGTCGAGAAGGCTTCATTGATCTCGATGAGGTCCATCTCGCCCAGGCCCATGCCGGCCCGCTTGAGGGCGGCGCGGATGGCTTCGACCGGACCGATGCCCATGAGCGAGGGCTCGACACCGACGGCGGCGCTGGCGACCAGCCGACCGATCGGCTTCAGACCGCGCTGCTGGGCGATGCTGGCCGTCGTGAGGACCATGGCGCCCGCACCGTCGTTGATGCCGCTGGCGTTGGCGGCCGTGATCGTCCCGTCCTTCTTGAAGACCGGTCGCAGCCCGGCCATCGCTTCTTTGCTGAAGCGTTCGCGGATCTTGGCCGACCGCAGCGGGGAGAGCTGCGGGTGCTCGTCGATTTCGACCACCGTCTCACCGCGGCGGCTCTTGACCGTGACCGGCGCCATCTCTTGCGCGAAGCGACCCGAGTCCTGGGCGTCCTTCCAGGCGGTCTGGCTGCGATAGCCGTACTCGTCCGCCTGCTGCCGGGTGATGCCGTACTTCTCGGCCAGGTTCTCGGCAGTCATCGCCATCGCGCAGCCGGCCTGGGGATCGTAGAGGCATTCCTGCAAGTAGTCATTCATCGGCGTGCCACCCAGCTTGAAGCCCTGGCGGGCACCCCGGATGGTGTGGGGGGTGCTGGTCATGCTCTCGGCGCCACCAGCCAAGACCATGCTGGCTTCGCCCAGGCGCAGCAGATGGCCCGCCTGAACCAGGCTCTCGAAGCCCGAACCGCAGAGGCGGTTGACCGTCACGGCGGGGACCGGAACCGGCACGCCGCTGCGCAGACCGACGTGGCGCGCGAAGTAGATCGCGTCGGGGCTGGTCTGCATGACGTTGCCGAACACGACGTGGTCGATGTCATCCGCGGAGACGCCCGACTGTTCCAGGGCGGCCTTGCTGGCCACCACGGCCAGGTCTGAGGCGGACTGAGAGGTCAGCGCGCCAAGGAAAGTGCCGAAGGGGGTGCGCTTGCCGGACAGAAAGACGACGTCGTCGGACATGAGAAGCTCCAGTCGAGAGAGGGGGGCGCTATCGCCGAGGGAAAGGCGATGCTCTATCTCGTTGGCGGCGACCACGCCCCGTCCAGTCCAGCGACAGAGCGTCGCGCATCCGGTCCGCCGCCGCTGGTCCGCCTCCACTGGTCCGCACCACCCGCCCCGGGTACGGTCAGGCTGATTGCAGGGAGCCCCCGACGATGCTTGTCCTCTTGTGCCAGACCGCCGCCACCCTGCTGGGCGCAGGAGCACAACGGTGACACGTCGTCTGTACCCGCTGGCCGCGGTCGCCCTGGCGGGCCTGGCACTGGGGCTGTGGCTGGCTTGGCCCCAGCCCCCGCTCGCTCCGCCACCAGCGATGACGCGGCCATCCCCGGTCGCCAGGGTCTCCAGCCCAACCGCCGCAGTGCAGGACACCGCTGGCAGCGCCCCTGAACGCCCCACGGCCCCGCCAAGCAAGACCACCTCTCGTCAAAGGGCCGACCCTCCAGAAGCCGACCCGCTCACCGCCGCCTTGGACTTGCGTCCGGTGCGCTGCCACACGACGGGGGCCGTGGTCGAGAGCGCGCAGGTCAAGATGATCCCCTCGCCCGAGATGATGTCGCGTCTGGCGGACGTGTCGAAGGGCAAGGGCTTTGACCCACAGGCCGTGGCACGCGGTCTCTTCGGTGCGACGCCACCCGCACAGGTCGACGGCGACGAGCTGCTCTTCCTGGCGCCCAGGAGCGCGACGGGCGCCTATGTGCAGGGGCGGCAGACGGACGGCGGCTTCTTCTTCGAGGAGGTCGCCATCACGTGGCAGGAGACGCAGGGTCGCTGCTCGCGGGACCTGGTGCTGGTGCCCGTCCACCAGGTCACGATCAGCGGCCGGGTACAAGGGCTCCTCGATGGCGAACGGGTCATGGTCAGCGTCTGTGAGGCGGGCGAGATCCAAACCGACGCCGACGGCCGCTTCTCGATCACGACCCAAGCCGCCCAGGGTCCCTGCCGCGTCACCGCCTGGCGCAAGGACGGTGCGCTGCGGGCCTATGGCGACTTCGTAGACCTCAACATCCAGGGCGAGGGCAGCTACGACGACATCTCCCTGGCCATGCCCGCCGACGACATCGGCGGCATCGGCGCCGGCATCGCACCAACCGGTGACGGCGTGGTCTTGCTGAACGTGATCCCTGGCGGCCCCGGTGCCCAGGCCGGGCTCTCGGACGGCGATGTCGTCACCGCGGTCGACGGCCAGAATCTGGGAGGAATGTCCCTGGACGATGCCGTCGCCACCATCACCGGGCCGGTCGGCTCAACCGCCGTGCTGACCGTGCACGGGGCGAACGGCGAGGATCGAGATGTCGAGGTGCGGCGGGGGTGGATCGAGGACGAGTAGCGGGCTTCAGCCGCCAAGAGGCCCTTACTCACACCCCCCCATATCGCAGCTCGTCACGGTGGTCCCGTCCCCGACGCTCCAAGCCGGGCTGGCGAGGTCGTCGGGATCATTGGCCTGCTTTCCACTGCCAAAGGTCGTGG
>JAADHA010000652.1 GCA_013152105.1 Oligoflexia bacterium
GCGGCTTCGCCTGGACCCCCATGACGCCGGCTCGCTGAGGCGAACGGAGGGCCCGCCAAGCACCAGTAAGCAGCGCCTGTCCCCGAGCCGCCGGCAACGGACTGGCCCGCCTTGTCCGTCGTCGCCTCAGCAATGAATCAGGCGTCGACTGACTAGTGTGTGAGCACCCAAGGCCCATCCAGCGACACGTCATAGCTGCCGAAGAGGTTGTCACGGGCACCGGTGAGCTGCAGGGTCAGCGTGCCGTCTTCGCTGAATTCGCCTTCAAAGGACGTGAGCCAAAGCGAAGAGTCCTCGGGATCCGCGCCAGTCGACTCGGTGTACCATTCCTGAGCGTCGGTCCAGTAGCCGGAGACCCCCCACGGGTAGTCGATCTCGCCGTGCAGAGTGAGAATTACCGGGTAGTAGCTGTAGCCATAGCTGACGTAGTAGTTGCACACCACGGTGCCGCTGACCTGGGTGCTGCTGGCGTCCGAGATGGTGACGCTACCGGTGTCGGTGCAGGTGCCCGAGGTGGAGTAGATGCCAGCGACATCGAAGTCGACCGCGCCGGTCCACACGCCATCAAAAGGCGCGCAGGAGGCGTCGGGGCCGACGTTGGGATTGCTGTCGTCGCAGTCCAGTTCATTGAGGGAGCGGATGTCGCCAACATCGCAGCCATGCACCAGGGTCGCGGGATCGCCAAAGCCGTCCAGATCGTAGTCCGCGAAGAAGGTGCTCATGCTGAGCGTGTCGGTCGAGTCATCGGCGTCCTCGCGCAGCCCGTCGCAGTCTTCGTCGAGGTTCATATCGTCGCAGACTTCGTGACCGTCGGGGTTGATGTCGGGGTCGGAGTCCCGACAGTCCTGGTTGTCTGTGACGTAGCCCTTGACCGCATCGCCGGGGCAGGCGCTGATCGAGGCCAGCGGATTGCCGTATCCATCCTGGTCCCGATCCTCGTACAGGCTGATCCGGTCCGTCGCGTCGTCGTCAATGACGCCGTCACAGTTGTCGTCGATCCCGTTGCACAGCTCGGCCGCACCAGGATTCACGTCGGCGTTGTCATCGTCGCAGTCAACTTCGCTGCTGTAGCCATCGGCGTCGGCGTCGGTAGTAGAGGTGGCGCCGGTGCCACCATCGGCGGCACCCGCGTCCGTCGTGCCCCCGCTATCGGTCGCGGTGCTGCCGGTGTCGCTGCCTGTGCCAGTGCCAGTGCCAGCGCCAGTACCGTTGTCACCACATCCGATGAGCAGCGCGGCTGCGAGCAAGACCGGGGCGGGCAGGGTGCTTGAGATTGCCATGGTGGGCCTCCGCGAACGAGATGCGGCGCCAGGCGCCAGTACAGGCATAGCTTGCCGCGGCGGAGAGCGTCCGTCTACGGGCCCGTCAGCCTACCAGCCTGCTGCGCGGTGATCCAGCCTACAAGGGCGCGGCGCGCGCGCCACGATAGACATGGCGACAGGGAAGGTGGAGATGTCGAAGTCCCAACGCACGCCCTGGTGGGGCGAGTTGACGCTGGAAGTGGACCAGCTCGCCGCTTGGCAGTTGGGTCCGTTGACGCTGTGGCTCCGACGTCGCCCGCACAGTTGGCGCGTGACCGAGGACCGCGACCTCACGCAGCGATCGGGTCCAGCCAGGCGCATCACCTCGCCCCAGGCCAGCGACACGGCCCCGCACCTGCACCGGGTGGTCACGCGCTATGGACTGGCCGAGACCCGTCCCCGGGTGCGCCTGACACCAATCCTGGCGCCCCGAAGCGTCGTCTGCCAGCCCGAGATCCCGTTCATCCTCCCACCGAATGCCGTCGTGCAGGCGTTCCTGAGCACGCCCATCTGGGTGCGGATCGACACCGCGGAGGACGGCTTCAGCCACCAGGCCGACATCCACCAGCCGTCGGGATCCTGGTTCGGGCCGAACACCTGGCAGGGCGAGCTCTGCTACGCGGCCCGCACCCACCTCCGAGTGCATCGGGCTGATCTGGCCCACAGCGCGACCCAGGCGGTCACACCGGTCTCTCTCTCCAACCAGGGCGAGTACCCGCTGACCATCCGCCAGGTCAAGCTTCCGGTCCCGATGCTGGACCTGGCGGAGTCCGCCGACGGCTGCCTCTGGACGCAGCCCGTCACGCTGGGATCCCAGCCTACCGGCATGGTGGCGATCGACATCGATCCTCTCCCGGACGACCTTCAGCCTCGCCTGCTCTCACCGGCCCGCATGCCTCGTCCCGAGCGCGGGCTGATGTCCGCTATCACCCACGTCTTTCGCTGACCCCGAACGGAGGATCCGTGCCTACCTGGATTGCGGACAAGGCTACGCAAGTGACCGCGTTCCTGGATTCACAGGGCGACTCCGGTCTGGTCAAGACCTTGATCGTCGTCGTTCTCGGAGTGGCCTTGGCCCGCCTGCTGTCCCGGGGGCTGGCCGCGCTGAGCGTGCCGGTCACAGGAGCAGCCCGAGCCCGGGTGGTGCAGACCTTCACCTGGTACGCCCTGCTCTGCCTGGTCATCGCCAACGCCCTGCGCGGGCTGGGCTTCGACCTGTCCGTCCTGCTCGGCGCGGCCGGGGTGGTCACGGTCGCCCTCAGCTTCGCCAGCCAGACCTCGGCCAGCAACGTGATCAGCGGTCTCTTCCTGGTCGCTGAGGCGGCCTTCCAGCCCGGCGACACCATCGACGTCGATGGGGTCTCGGGCGAGGTGCTCAGCATCGACCTGCTGTCGGTCAAGCTACGCACCTTCGACAATCGCTACGTGCGCCTGCCCAACGAGAACCTGGTCAAAGCGCGGATCACCAACCTCTCCCGCCTGCCCCTGCGCCGCTTCGACATCGACCTGGCAGTGGACCTGGACACAGACCTGGTCAAGGTCGAGGCGCTGCTCGGCCAGCTCGCCGCGAACGAGCCCGGCGTGCTGGCAGACCCGCCCCCGCTGTTCGATATTCGCAGCGTGGGTGCCAAAGGAACTGGTCCCGCTACCATTGGCCTGAGGCTGTCCTGTTGGGTAATGCGCGAGGATATGCAGGCCGCCAGGCTAGCCCTGTTGCGGGCGGTGCTGGTCGGTTTTCCCCAGGCTGGCATCGATCTGCGCCAGCCGGCCTGAGCGGACACCTGTTGAAGTAGCGGTCCGGGCCTTTGCCA
>JAADHA010000256.1 GCA_013152105.1 Oligoflexia bacterium
GCGTCGTGGCCGTGCCGGTGTCATCGGCGGGGGTGGTGGCCGCGCCGCCGCACGCACCGAGAACGAAGAAGGCGCACACGAGGAAGACCGTGCGACCGGCGCGGGTGCGATAGCTGTCAGTACGAATGATGTGCCTGTTCATGTTTTCTCCATTGCCACTGGATCCCAGTGTCGGGACCATCCGCGTCGTCACGGGCGCGGTCTTCCCAGTAGAAAGCGGTGTAGACGGCCCGCTTCTGCTGGCCGTAGTAGTCATCGGGGTCCAGGTTGCCATGTTGCTCTCCCCCGGCGTTCCCAACGGTGTCCTCGATCCAGGCGCTGCCCGTCCACTCTTCCTGGCGCACCAGCCGGCTCACGCAGGTGGGACTGCAGTCGTCCCAGGCGGGGTGGTCGATGTCCACCTTGTTATCGACCAGGGCGACGTAGATGGTGTCGATGGCGCTGCGTCCGCTGCTGGTGCTGCCGTCGAAGCCATTGTCCAGGTACTGCTTGATCTGCGTCGCGACGCGAATGTTCTCGCCGAGGTTGACGGTCTCGTTGAGGTCGCCCGCGTTCAGCTCGATACGGGCAATCAGGGGGCTGTCGCTAATCGCCCGGATGGTGTCGGCGTCCGCTTGGAGCTGGAGCGCGTTCACCGTCCAATACCGCCCGGTTACGTCGGCACCGAGTGCTTCCAGCTCGGCAACCAGGTCGGCTTGCAGCGCGTCGACTTCCGTCTTTCGCGCTTCGATGGCGATCAGGCGATCCTCCATCTGGGGCAAGGCGAGGGCCGGCTGATCGGCCAGCTTGATGACAAAGGTCGTGGTCTCATCCGCTGCGGCCGTGTCGAGCCAGTCCTGCGCCAAGGAATCGATCTCGATGCTTGGCTCTGGGATCGTGGCGGCGCTGGCCCGCTGGGCCTGGAAGGCCGCCAGGTCCGCGTCGCTGGCGTTCGGACTCGTGGATCCCTCAGCCGAGGTGGTCACGGTACCGTCCGAGGCGATGCGACGCTGTTGCACGTAGAGTGCCGCGCCAAGGTCGCCGCCACCGGGGTCATCGGTCGATGTCGCGCCCAGGACGGCCCCGCCAGTGGCAGCCCCGCTGGCAACACCCCCGGACCACCCGATCATCAGGGTGGTGACGAGCGAAATGCGGCGTGCAAAGATGCCGACCGGTCTGCCTGCCTGCCATGTGGACCTCCAGTGGGTACGCGAGAGTCACTGATATTATGATACAGACTAACAGTATCGGCAAGATTTTTTTCACTAGCGGAGCATCGACATCCAGGCGCACGCTCCACACCCACGGCCCAACCCCGCGAACTCAACGACATTGTCTACCAGGTGCCGCCCCCGCCCACCTGCCGACGCACCAAGGCCGCGTAGGCACCGTCCATGGCCATCAGGGCCGCGTGACTGCCTCGCTCTACAATGCGACCATGGTCCAGGACCAGGATCTCGTCGGCGTCCTGCACCGTGCTCAGGCGATGGGCGATGGCCAGGACGGTGCGGTTGGCCATCAGGCGCACCAGGGCGTCCTGGACGATGGCCTCGCTCTCGGCGTCCAGGGCGCTGGTGGCCTCGTCGAGGACCAGCAGGGGGGCGTCGCGTAGGACCGCGCGGGCGATGCAGATCCGCTGGCGCTGGCCGCCGCTGAGGCGCATCCCCAGCTCGTCGATGCGCGTGTCATAGCCGTGGGGCAGGGCCACGATGAAGGGGTGGGCGTTGGCGGTCTTCGCGGCGGCGATGACCTGTTCATCGGTGGGTGGCGAGTCCTGGGCCGCACCAAAGGCGATGTTGGCGCGGATGGTGTCGTTGAACAGGAAGCTCTCCTGGCTGACGATCGCGACGTGGCGACGCAGGCTGGCCAGGCTGATGTCCCGGACATCGTGACCGTTGATGGTGATCTGGCCACTGGTGGGGTCGTAGAAGCGCGGGATCAGGGCGGCGGCGGTGGACTTTCCCGCTCCGCTCGCCCCAACCAGTGCCACGACCCGCCCTCGCCCGACCTCGAAGTCCAGGCCGTCGAGGACCAGCCCCGCTGCCTGCTCGCCCGCTGCGTAGCGAAAGCCGACCTGGTCGAAGCGCAACCTGACCTGGTGGATGTCGAGCTGGATCTGGCCCTTGTCGGGAACGAGGGGGGCAGTGTCGAGCACGCTGAAGACGGCCTCGGCCCCGGCCAGGGCACGCTGGGCCAGGCTCTGGATCAAGGCCAGTCCCTTGACAGGCTCGTTCAAGCTGGCGACGGCCAACATGAAGCCGACCAGCTCGCCGGGGGTGATCTGGTCGGCGAAGACCTGCTGGCCGCCGAACCAGATGCAGGCGCCGACCCCCAAGGCGGCGATCAGCTCGACAATGGCGCTGGGGATGAGCTGGGCGGCGTAGACCTTGAGCTGGAGCCGGCGCTGGCGGTCGTTGTCCTGGTCGAACCTGGCCTGACGCTGGGCTTCGCCACCGAATGCCTGTACGACGCGGATGCCGGCCAGGGTCTCGTTGCTGACCGCGGAGAGCCCCGCCATATTGTCCAGGGTCTGCCGCGCGCTGTGGCGCAGACGCTTGCCGAAGCGGTCGATGGGGATGGCGACCAGGGGCAGCAGGGCGATGGCGATCAGCGCCAGGCGCGGGTTCATCACGAAGGCCGTGACGACCAGCCCGATCAGGGTCAGGGGCTTCTGGATCGCGGTCACGATGCCAGACACGCCGTACTGGATATTGGTGACATCGTTGACCAGACGGGCGATGCGCTCGCCAACGGGGTGGGACTGGTGCCAGCCGATGTCCAGGCGCAGGTAGGCGGCGAAGAGCTGGCCCCGCAAACGGGTCACGACTTCCCAGGCGATGGCGCGGGTGAGCAGGCCGCGGCCGACGTTGACGGCGCCGTTGACGGCGTAGAGGCCGATCAGGGCGAAGGGGAGCAGGGCGAGCTTGTCGTGGTCCCGCGCGATGAGCACATCGTCGAGGACGGACTGGGTCAGGAAGACCAGCGCGGGCAGGATCGCGGCCTGCACCGTCATGAGCAGCAGGGCCAGGCAGAGCCCGCCGAGGTGGGGGCGGAAGTAGCCCAAGAGCCGGCGGAGAGAGGGACTCATGGGTGCTGCTGCTGCGGCGGCGGCGGCGGCGGCGGCGGCGGCCAACCTGCCAGCGCGCGACGGGGACGCTGACCGTGGGGTCGGGCGAGGCTGCGTAGGCGGTCACGGTGTTGGGACCGCTGCGCTGCCAGCGCTGGTCGATTGGAGGCACGTGCTCGAGGGGGATCTCGCTGTCACCGCGCCAGGGTCGCACGAACAGCGCGTGGGCGGTCGATTCCGCCACCGGAGCCGGCCACAGATCGTACTGGTCGGGGCGCCCCTGTTCGGGCAGGGCGTGGGCCGGGATTCCGCTGTAGAACTGGATCAGCGCGGCTTCCTGGTAGCGGCTGGTCCACACCGGCTGGATGTCCCAGGCCGCGACACTGTCGGCGAGAACCTGGCCCCCCTCCAGCCGGTAGAGCGGATCGGCATCCAAGGAGAACAGGGGGTGGACAGCGTGAACCGTCACGGCCAGCGAGATGAGGGCCGACACGCCGGCGCCGAAGCCGAGGACGCGGGGCCAGCGACCCTCCATCCGGGCCAGACCGACCAAGGCGCCGAGCCAGGCGACCGCGGCCCAGTTGGCCTCGCCGCCGCTGATGCTGGCGATGATCAACACCGGCAGCGAGGTCCACCAGCACAGTCGGTCGATGCGGGCCCCATCGTCTTGCTGGGCATCGTCTCGCTGCGCGCTCCGAAAGGCGGCGGGCAAGCCGCGCGCCCACCAGGCGATGGCGGCCAGGAAGATCACCGGACCGACCAGCCCGGCCTGGGCCCCGATGAAAGCCAGGGAGCCAGCGCCGGCGGCGGCCCCCTGCCCGCTGAGGTGTTCGAGCTGAAAGCGCCAACTCGACAGGTCGTGCTGGACGTTCCAGGCGGCGTTGGGCAGGTAGACCAGAAAGGCCACCGCGGCGGCCTTCCACGGGCCCTTCTCGCGCAGACAGCGCGGGTCTGCCAGCAGGGCCAGGGGCAACAGCAACACACCGGTGTACTTGGAGAGCATGGCCAGGCCGGCGGCGACGCCCAGCAGGACCCAGCGGCGTCGGGCCATCGCCCACAAGCCCGCGCTCCAGGCCGCCATCAGGGGTACGTCCGGGGTCGCGAGTACGCCGCCCAGCCACAGCAGCGGGGCGCTGACCAGGGCGAAGGCGGCCAGAACGCGGTGGCGGGCCAGCAGGATCACGGGGACCAGACCCAGGCTTCCAAGCAGGGCGGTGCCGGCCCGAACGCCGAGCTGGGTGTCGCCGAAGACCGCGGTGCTCGCCCGGATGATCCAGGCGATGACCGGCGGGTGGTCCAGGTAGCCGGCGGCGAGGTGGCGGCTGAAGACCCAGTAATATGCTTCGTCTTCGCTAAGGCCCAGCCGGCCACCCAGCCACAGGTGGACCAGGAGCATGGCCGCGAGAAGGACCAGGATCCCGCGTCGCTGTGGCCTTGTCGTCGGGGGCCTTGTCACCGGGACCGCCGGGGACCCGGTCGCAGACCTCGACCCAGCCGGGGCACGACCAAGGCGGCCTCGATGGCGATGTCCCTCGACATCTTGGAGGCCCCGGTGCGCCGCTCGGTGAAGGTGATGGGGATCTCCACCACCAGCATGCCCTTGGCGACGGCCCGGGCGGTGGTCTCGCACTGAAAGGCGTAGCCTCGGGACTCGACCGTCGGCAGATCGACCGCCCGCAGCGCGGCGCCCGACCAGGCCTTGAAACCGCCGGTCAGGTCCTGGACGGGCAGGCCCAGCCAGGCCTGGGCGTAGCGGCAGCCGAGCCGCGAGAGCAAGCGACGCGAGAGCGACCAGTTGCATGTGCCGCCGCCGCTGACGTAGCGGCTGCCGATGACCAGGTCTGCCAGCGGGCGTGGCCCCAGGCTGGCCAGCAGGCGAGGCAGGTCGGCGGGGTCATGCGAGAGATCCGCATCCATCTGCACGATCGGGTCACAGCCCAGATCCAGCGCGTGGCCCAGACCCAGCACATATGCGCTGGCCAGGCCGGCCTTGCTGGGACGCTCCAGCACCAGGGCGCCGTGGTCGCGTGCGACGTTGGCGGTGCCGTCAGGCGAGCCGTCGTCCACCACG
>JAADHA010000370.1 GCA_013152105.1 Oligoflexia bacterium
TTGCGTGCATGGGCACCTCCGGGACCGGCATCATAGCCCTGTTTGGACCGCTGCTGGACAAGCAAGCGCTGGACCCACCCTCAGCCGCGGTCCTTGAGCACTCGCCGCGCCGCTTGCTGACCGCTGCTCATCGCGCCGACGATGCCGTGCCCAGCCCGCGTGCTGGCCCCCGCCAGGTACAGGCCGGGCACAGGCCCACGGGTGCCGGGGCGGCCCTTCATGAACTGATCGGGCGTAGCGGCCAGACCGTAGCCGGTGCCGTCGGTGGCCCGGGTGTAGCGGCTGTGGGTGACGGGCGAGGCGCTCTCGCGGAACACGACCCGGTCACGTGCACCGGGGAATTGCCTGTCCAGGCGGTCGATGAGGGCGTCCTCGACGGCCAGCTTGTGGGCGAGGTAGACGGGGCTCTTACGGTACTCGCCCGATTCGACCTGGTCAGCCGGGACCCCCCAAGCCTCGGCCCGTCCAGGCGAGAGACACATCACCTCGACCCCCATTACACCCGGCGGCGTGTGACCGTGGGTGTCGGGGTCCTTGAGGCTGGCGCTGGTGATGTAGACAGCCCGTGGCTCCAGGCGGCCACGAGCGATGTCACTGTAGACAGACTCGATATCGCTGCTGTCGAAACACCAGGTGTTTCGGGCCCGCATGCCCAGGTCCCGCAGGTCACCCCGGATCCCCAGGCAGGTGATGAAGATGGCACCGCCCATCTGGAAGTTCTGGGTCCGTCGCCACCACTGGGGCGACAGGTGCTGTTGCGGCAGGAGCTGAGACAGCGTCTGCTTGATGTCAGCGTTGCTGATGACGCTGTGGGCCAACACATTGTGGGGATCCTGGCGCCGCGGCGCTACGCGAACACCGCACGCCCGGCCGTCCTTCACCAGGATCTGATCGATGGGCCTGCGCAGGCAGATGCTGCCGCCGTGGTCTTCAATCACCCGCGCCAGGTGGTCCGCGATGACCTGTCCGCCCCCTTTGGGGTACCAGGCCCCCTTGAAGTAGTGATTGGCCAGGCCCATATGGAGCAAGGCGCTGACCCTGCTGGGGGGCAGGCCATAGTCCCCGTTCTGGCCGCAGATGACGGCCCGCAGGACCGGGTCGTCGGTACAGTCGTCGAGCACCTGGGCCATGGTGGCGCGCATATACCGCGGCAGCAGGCGTGCCTTGGTCGCGACGTTCCACAAGAGCCCAGCGGTCCCGACCAGGCCGTGGGTACCGCGATCCATGACCCCGACCATATGGTCCACCTCGCACAGCAGGCGCACATAGCGGTCGATGCCGCGCACCTGGGCTGGGAAGTGCTCGACCAGCCGATCCCGGTAGCGGTCGCGATCGGCCGGAATCGGGAAGCTCAGCTCGGGTAGGACGATGGTGTCGAAGCCGTCCTGGTCCATCGGAATGTAGTCCAACTCGACGCCGACCTGGGCCAGCAGAGACGGGATCTTGCCGCCGGGTTGACAGTCGCCGATGTAGTGCAGGCCGATGTCGAACTGATAGGTCCCGTCCCGAGTGGTGCGGTGAAACATGGTCGCGCAGCCGCCCGCGACGTAGTGTCCATCGAAGACCGCGACGCGCTGCCCCCGCAGAGACAGGATCGCCCCGGCCATGAGCCCGCCCAGGCCGGCACCGATGATGGCGACATCCACCTTGTCAGGGTTCGGGGTCTTGACCCGGTCTCGGGTCGACGCGGTGGGGATGGCGAGATCAGTCACTTTCCAACCCACTTCTTCCACCGATCATCGGGTGCTGTGTCCCCGAAGAGCGGGTGATCGTCCAGCATCGCGCGCCGCCGGCAGTGCAGCAGCCAGATCCCGTACTCGCTGGGATACTGGCACAGCCAGGCATCTTCGACCCGCAAGACCTCTTCGGCCACCTCGCGCCAGTCCTTACCGGGCACGATAGGAGTTCCAACCTTGCAGATCGCGGGGCCTGTCCGGGGCGTGACACACATGGCGGGCACGACCGCAGCCTTGCGGCTGACCGCGAGACGGTAGGGACCGCTGCTGAGGACCGCCCGGCGGCCGAGCAGGGGATGGACGAAGAACTTCTGGGCGGCACGCCCGTCGAAGGCGATCCCAACCAGCTCATTGTCAGCCAGCCGACGATACAGCTCACGGGTGGGCTGGTCCATCGTGAGGAAGGTGCAGGGCACCTTGTCCTCGTTCTGTTCACGCACGGCCCGCACTTGTTCACGCAGCCGATTCGTGGCCATCAGCGATGGGTTGGCGGCCGCGATCTTGGGTGGGGGCAGGCCCCGGGCCGCGTACTGGACGTAGCGGTAGCCGTTGTGAGCCAGCCAGGCCAGCATCAGCATGACGCCACCGGCGTGGGGATAGGTCCAGATCACACCCTTGCCGCGCTCCAGGGCCTGGTCGAGGTTCTCGACCCCCTCGAAGGTCATGAAGGTGCCAATGGTCTGGGCATCGACCTTTCCCAGGAGCAGCTCTTCGAGGTGGACCCGCCACGCACAGCGATAGGCGTCGGCAACAAGACCCCTGTACTCGCTGTCGGCATAACGTCCGGCGAAGCACTTGCGGAACTCGTCCTCCATCAGCTTGCGCCCCCCGCGTGCCGCGGCGTACTGGAAGCGCCAGGCACTGCGCAGCGCCTTGATGAGACGCGGATCATCGGGGTCCAAGGCGTTGCGCAGCGGCCCCCAAAAAGCCCACCGAGCCACGTCGGCGGGGCTGATCCGAGCGACGATGGGGGCAGGGTCTGTTCGGGTCGAGGAGTGTGTCACGAGTCCGCCAGGGGAGAACCGACCGAGGGCACGGTGGCAAGATGCAGTGCGTCCAATTCAGCGATGGCTCGCTTGACCTCGACCCGCACCATGTGTTTGCGCCAGGTGCTGGCCCAGGCGTGCGTGGACAGAGGCATGCTGGCCTTCCAGGCGACCTCGGGCAGGGTCCTCAGGTCGTCGCTGTGGACCACGATGGGCGCCGGCCCCACAGCGCTGACAACGGCGCGCCCGCCCCGGCCGTGGCGTTGGACGGCCACCAGCAGCAGGCCATAGTCGATGGCACCCCGAGCCCGCAGCTTTCGGTGAACGACCATGGCGCCGGGTGGAGGCAACAAGACCGCGCTGAGGAGCTCGTCGGGCTG
>JAADHA010000636.1 GCA_013152105.1 Oligoflexia bacterium
GGCACCCTGGTCGACGAGGACCCCTGCATCCACACGGGCGCCGACCCCATCTGCCCGGGGGACACTGGCTCATGACCTCGCTGTTGCCCCGGATGTTCCCCCCGATGTTCCCCCCGATGTTCGCCCCGATGCTCGCCCTGCTGTTCGCGCTCGTCGGCTGCACCGCCAGCGACTGGGAGCCCCGCTCGCTGACGCCTTACCCCAACCCTTTCACCTCGGACGACCCCCAGTGGTCGCCCCAGCCGCACCGATCCAAGCCCCAAGAGATCGCGATCGTCGGCGGTGAAGCCTGGGTGTCCCTGCCTGGTCGGGCGGACGATCCAGACGACACCGTCGTCGCGGTCGATCTGGCCAGCGGCGTGGTTGCGGATCGGGTCAAGGTCGGCTCCAACCCGATGGGGATCGCAGCGCGCCCAGACGGCAGCGCCATCGTCGTGTTCAACCGCTTCTCGAACTGGATGTCGGTGGTCGACCCGAACAGCCACACCGAGATCGAGCGGATCCCCACCGACTTCTATGCCACCGAGGGCGTGTTCTCTCCTGACGGGACCACGCTTTGGGTCACGAACCGCTGGCTGGACAGCGTCGTGATCTGGCAAGTCGATGATCGCGACCGCTTCACCGGGCTCGGGTCGGTGCGAGTGGGCGTCAACCCCCGCGACATCGCCATCAGTGCGGACGGCCGCACGGTCGCCGTCGCCAACCTCACCGGGCTGGACGTGTCGATCATCGACACCGCGACCTGGGAAGAGATCGCGCGGGTGGACCTGCGCTCGCCCCCCAATGGCCTGGCCTTTGTCGGCGACTGGCTGGTCGTGCCCACGCTCTCTGCATCCTCTCACCATCAACCCTTCGCCGGCCCCGACACCGATGGGGATGGACAGCCTGGGGATGGCACCCCGAACATCAACTTCCAGGACATGCAGGACGAGCTGGTCGTCATCGACCCCTCGCGCGGAGAGATCGCCTGGCGCTACACGTCAGACAGCATCTGTTGCCGCGACTTCCGGGATGTCGACCCGGCCGACCTCGCTCGTCATGGCGATCTCCTGCCGCCGCAGGACACGTGGATCGTCGGCGGTGCGCTGCCCGAGCAGGTCGTCGCGGACGGCGACGGGGTCTGGATCACCTACTCGGGCTCGGACCAGGTGCAGCGCTTCGATTTGGACCCGGACAGTGGGGCGCTGACCGCGGGCAGGATCTTCGATACGGTTGGCCACAACCCGCATGGGGTCGCCGTCACCGACGATGGCCGGGTGGCCGTGGTCCATCGTCTGGGCGAGACCCTGGGTCTGTATCGCGAGGACGGCAGTCTCGATGCCGAGGTCGAGGTGGGTGATCTCTCCGGCGGGGCCTACCCGGCGACCGACGCCGAGATCGGGGAGCTCTACAACTTCGTGACGTCGCGCTTCAGCGTGGACGGAGACCAGACCTGCGCCGCCTGTCACCGGGAGCAGGACAACATCAACAAGGTCTTCGCCATGCCACTGGCGCTCTACGCCGGGCAAAACAGTCGGATCGTGATGGCGGCGCGGGGTGCAGCCGACACGCGCCCCTGGTTCTTCGAGGGGGCGATGGACCAGACCAATTTTCGCCCTGTGATCAACGAGTTCGCCCGCATCGAGAACTTCTGCTGCGAGGACTACACCCTGTTCCCGGATGGCGCGCCCGCGGACTGCTTGGACAACCCGCCGCCGGAGTGTACCGAGCAGCCCAACGCCTACTCCTCCGACGGGGTGACGGCCGAGCGCGACCTGCCGCTGGCCCACCCGCGCCCCAGCACCGCGCTCACGCGGGAGCAGTTCTACCTGGAGCGCGCCGCCGAGGTGATCGGCCGCACGACCAGCTTTGGTGACGGCGTATTTTCAGAGGACGCGGTCACCGGCCAACTGGCGCCTGTGCCCCTGAACCTTGACGGGATCACCCGCTCCCTGGGGGTCTTCCTCCTCCAGAACACCGCGCTGCTGCCCAACCCCAACGACCCGGCGACTTCCTCGGCCTTGCGCGGCAAGGCGATCTTCGAGAGCACCACCGCCAACTGCGTGAGCTGCCACCCCCCGCCGGCCTTCGCCGTGTCCACCGACCTCGACCCCGCCGGCCTGCCGGTGCGCATGGAGCCGGTGGTCACGCCGGACTACGACGACCAGGGCGTGAACCTCGACCTGATCGCCGAGGGCTTCATCAGCATCTTTCCGCTGGTTGAGCAGGACGCCTGCAGCAGTATCTGTTCGGCCGATCTCTGCGACCAGGACGCGGCGGTCTGCGACGACCTTCGCAACGTCCGTCTCAACGTGACGCCGCTTCGGGGGCTCTGGGATCGGGCCCCGCGCCTGCTGCACGATGGTCGAGCCAACGGCTTGCGAGAGGCGCTGTCTACGCCAGGGCACCCGGCCCTCCATTCCGGTGAGCAGGGCTTCAACGAGCGCAACGGCGTACCTGACACCCACGGCGGCACCAGCCAGCTCTCTGCGTCCGAGCTCGACGACCTGATCAGCTACGTGATGACGCTGTAGGGCATCGGGCAGCATGCGGTTCACGCCCTGAGCCTGGCCGCGGTGAACTGTCGCGGCCGGTGTCGGGGCATGGCGTTGGTGGGTAGTCATGAGGCGACTGCATCGTGGAGTGAGCCATTGCCCACCATCCTGGTCCTCATCAGCCTGACCGGCCTGCTCTTGTCCGCGCCTGCGTGGGCCGGGACCCCCGTACCCGTCGCCAAGCTGCCGGCGCCGGTCACCGCTGCGGTTCAGACCGCGCACGCGGGGGCCAACCTGGTCGAGGCCGAACAGGAGGGCGACAACTTCCATGTCGACATCAAGCTGACCGACGGCGCGCGCCACACGCTGCAGATCAGCTCGGCCGGCAAGCTGTTGAGCGATGTCGTCGATCAGGGTGACCCGGGCGGGGGGGCTGGCGAGGGGGCTGACGATACGGTCGACCCCGATGAGCCGCCGGACTTTGGGTGTTGATGCACTTGCAGGGTGGGCGGTGAGGGGCTCGCGATCTGGTGTGGCTCAGGTTTGGTGTCTCTAGGCATTGGGGCTGGGAGGGCGGGGGATTTGCGCGGCTTTCGAGACAGTGGTCGCTGGATAGCAGCGCAGTAA
>JAADHA010000307.1 GCA_013152105.1 Oligoflexia bacterium
GGGTGCGCGAGATCAGCTTTCGCGCCTGGGGAACTGTGAGCACGGGGAACTCCGGGTTGAGGGACCCAGAACCTGCTCACGGCTGGCGGGGCTGGAGAGGGGGCTCGGCGAGGACGTACTACCGAACGACGCCCGCTGGCCGCGTAGCTTCGGAGGAGAAGTGAACGCTTGTAACAACCGCCTGGCGACAGCTCCGCCAGGAACCTCGGGACCTGCCCTGACCCTCGGCGCGCACGCCCTGCTGATGGCCGTGAGACCTCGCTGCCCCCCCCGGGTCAGACGCGTCGAGCCAGGCGCTTGGCCCCTCACAGGGGGATGCGTGAGACTACTTCCATCGTGACAAGGGACTGCATGGAGAGGCATGCGCCAATGCTGCCCAAGGCAAGCCCCCCAAAGGAGCTTAGTCGGAGTCGTGTCAACGGCAGCTCTTCAAACGCCACACGTTCGCCAATGCCAAGTTGGCGGCTACAGCGAAGGGCAGAGACTGCGCCCACCATGGCGACCCCTGCAAGCACCAGTGGGACAAATGTTGTGATCCCGTAGATGGCCGCGGGAAGGGCAACGCCACTGTGAGGCACCAGGGCGAGAAGGAATGCGCCACCGCCAAGGTAGAGCGAGGTCGTTCCGTGCCGAAGCCCGCGGGTGTGGACCACGCAGGCAACCATCCGGTCGTCGGTGGAAGGCTGCTGGTCGCTCATAGGCCTGAACTCCCACACATTGATCGCTGGAATCTGTGGTTGGAGTCGGGTTTTTATCGCCTCGCCGCCGATACTGCAAGTGAAGCGGATGAAGCGAGCGGAGCCGGTCAGCTTCAGCGACACACGACGGTTCGGCCCACATCCATGGCGTCGGTCCTGGAGTGAGTAATCGCGGCGTCGCCCTGCTGCTCCGGGCGCGTGACCAGGGCTTGAAGCTGGGCGATCTTGCCTTCCCAGGCCCGTATCGTCGCCACGAACGCAGTGATGTTCTCGCCCTCTCCGATGGTCTTTGACTCCGACTGCGGTAGCTGCGGCGCGTGGGTTCGGCGTGCTCTCGGCGGTTCTGCTCACTCTTGGCGCCGAGGCGGTGTTGGTGGCCCTGATCTCCTTGGGCCCGCACTGAGGGCCCGCACTGAGAAACTCGACAACCGTCCCTCTCGCCCTCGGCCGGAGACGGCCTGATTAGGCGTGGCTCAGGGGCACTCGCCGACGCTGCTGGGGTCGGGGGCGCTGGCGAACCGGTAGCAGACCCCCGCCGACGAAGCGGTGGCGTAGGTGATCACGGCCCCGCAGCCCAGGTCAGCGGACATGCAAGCCACGGCTTCGCTGGCGCCCACGGTGAAGCAGGCCGTGCCGCCGGTGTCGGGCCAATGCTACGTCGAAGCCCCCGTAAAAAGTCCGTTCACGCCAGCGTCGGGCATCCGCTGACAGACGGCTGCGCCGGGCTTTCGGGCGGCGGGTGGCGGCAGCTCGACGTGGCGCGTCCGGCTGGGCTTCACGGCGATCGAGTTTCGACAATTGTTTTGGCTGAATGACCATTATCGTAACTGTCACCAGTGGTGGCCGGCATGGACGAATTCGCCTGAAGGTGAGAGAGATGGCACCTTCGCCGATGCCAAGAAGGAGCAAGCAGCGGCGCCAACGCGTCCGAACAGCACGCCACGGTGCCGGTGGTCGAGATGCTCTCGGGCCAAGGCTTCCTGCCCAAGGCGCCAAGGGCAACACCCCACTGGGCGGCCCCCGTCGAGCCGCCGGGTCCTGCGCCCGCCCCCACCGACCCTGCCGGGCCACGTTCGACGCTCAGGTCCCCCGAATTCTGAAGGTGGGCCGGTCAACCCCGCCCGATCCTGAACGATCCGGCCTCCGGTGCCGTGTTCGATGGCGTAAGTGCCTGTTTTCTGGTTCGGTGGCCCGCCTAAATGCTCAAAACCTTCAGGAACGGGGACACCTGAGACGGCGACCTTCAGGATCCCGGGGGGCTGGCGGTACTGGTGGCGTACATCGAGCTTCATCACGTTGCACGCGATCGCCTACCACATCGACCGAGAGCGATGGCCCTACGCCACCTTTGAAGCGTCCATCCGCCAACAGGGGCGAGCGGGTCGCTGAGGCCCACGCCGAGGCCCACGCCATGGCCATCGACAGCGCATTCACCCAGGCCCATGGCTTCGTCAGGCTGGCCATGGACCGCTCGGTGCTCGGCTGCCCTCGGGCGGTCCCATCCTCGACATCCTCGACATCCTCGACATCCTCGACATCCTCGACATCCGGAGCCCGCGGGTGATCCCTGGGTCGACCTGAGCGCCGCGGGGTGGGTCGACTGCGTGCTCTTCGGGCGAGCCGGCAGCTTCAGCCGGGTGCTCTCGGCCTGCCCGGTGGTGGCGGCCGATCCGGTCTACTTCGAGGCCATCGAGGCCGGCTGGAAGCGGACTGGACCTGCCCATCGGCTGCGCGTCAGTCCGACAGCTTGACCAAGCGCACGCCGGGCACCTCGATCCAACGCTCGGCCGGGGCTCCGTCCACGACGGCCATCACCCGATGCCGCCCGTCTGCCAGGAAGGTCCGCACGACGGGCCCGGTGCCGACGAGTTTGCCGTCGACGAAGATGGGCACCCCGGATGGCGCACGGATTTCGACGCAGGGGCACAGCTCAGCGAGACCCTCCAGCGTTCGAGTCGCTTCGAAGATCGGCACGGCGTAGTTGATGCTGTTGGAGTTGCGTACACCTGAGGTGACGACACCGATGACGCGGCCCAGGCGATCGACCACGGGGCCGCCTGAGGCCCCTGGGTTGAGCGGGATCTGAGTCTGGTAGACCGTCAGCCCTTGGTCTCGATAGACGTTGGAGATCAGTCCCGTGGTGTAGGTCCACACACCGCCTCGTCCGTGGCCGACCGCGGCGGCCCAGGTGCCGATGCTCACGGGCTTCGCACTGGGCGCCAACGGAAGGACTTCCACGTCTGCTGCCGACACCTTCACCAGCGCCAGATCCAGCACAGCCGCCCGCTCGACCACTCGCCCCTCCAGGCGACGCCCATCGTGCAGCACAACGTCGACACGGTCCTGGTCGCCAACCACGTGGGCGTTGGTGAGTAGTACGCCGGGCACCGCAAAGAAGCCCGAGCCAAAGCCGCTGTCTGTGGCGATGAAGGCCACGGACGGCGCGACCGCCGCGAAGACAGCCTGGTCGTGGGCTTCGATCGCTGCGACGACGTCAACCACTGGGGCCTGGGCCAGAGAGGGACTGCACAACAGGCTGGCCAATAGGAAGATCAGAAGCTGCCCGTCGCGACCAGGCCGCCCCCGTCGGGTGAGACCCATGGACTGACATTGAGCGAGAAGGGGGAGGAGTACTCGGTGGCTGCCTTCAGGCGTGCGTCGATGTCGTCGGGCAAGCCGAGCTCCGTGCGGAGTTCCTTGTTGAACTCGTCGACCAAACGCAGATTCTCGGGGCCCTTGAGCGGAAAGGATGACCTGCCCAAGCCTACGCTGAAGAGCGTCACGCCGGCGATTCCAGCTACGACACCCACGATCTTCTGGGCCGTGTTGGGGTCGTATGTCGGCTTGAAGTTGCTGTCGTAACGGGGGAAGAGCAGCAATGGGGCGACAATCGCACTCCCGATTCCTCCGAGGATAATGGCCGCGCTGCCGACCCGGCGCCTGCGAAATTTGGAGGCGAGTTCGTCCTTCCCCATGTATTCGTAGAAGGCAGCGCCTTTGAGAGGTTCCCCGAACTTGCCTTTGAGGGGCACGCTCCAACTGCGCATGACGGCACCTGTGCTCGAGTTCACCGCTGCCCAGTTCTGGAACCAGATGCGGCGCTCCAGGTATTCATCGAGTCGAGCAGCGAGTTCATCACTGCCCTGCTGGGTCACAGAGCTCACCGCCGCGGCGGCGGACGAAGCCCCCACGGAGCTGTGCGACTCGTTCATGTCCACAGGCTCACTCGGCGTGGCTGAGAAGCCGCCGATGGCCTGGCCTTCCTTGTCGTAGATGGCGACCACCGCCGTGCTGCCGTCCTCCCCAGGGAATGTCCGCAGCAACACCACGGCGTCGACCGGTAGCGCTTGGGTCCGGCTGACGATGGCGACGTCATCCAATCCGCTCACGTCCCCGAGGCTGCTGCCGTCCATGACCAGCTTGACGCGATCGGACTCGGAGAAGGCCGCGCGGAGCATGGCCCCAGCCTCGGGGTCGTCGCCCAGGTCGATGACGATGAGCTTGAGCCTGTCTCCTTCGATCCAGCTCGCGGTCTGGTCTGACGGGAAGGCTGCGGACCAGTCAGCAGCCAGGGCCGCGGACGCGTGGGCGGCGAGTCCCACGCCGAAGATCAATGCCCGTATGTAGCTACGCATGGGGTCTCCCAAGTGATGGTGGATCGTCACCCTACAGCAAGACCGGGTCTCTGTGGCCTGGCGTACTACAATCTGTCCCAAGAAGACGGGCACGATGCCCTTGGATCACCTATCTTCACGACAACGCAGAGGGCTCACTTTCGCCTGGCATCGGCCGCTCCGTTCCCCGTGAGCCCTACACGCGGGGACGGGGAACGGTGGGCAGGCCGTTGGTCTTGGTGATCCCTCCCTTGTCCTGGAGATCGGCGAGCGAGCCTCTGGGGCTTCAGAGGCTTTCGTTACGAATGGCGATGCGCCGCCGCAGCTCGACGACCGCAGTGGACACGTCATCGTTGGCAATGTCTTGCACGACGAGGTGCTCGAGCTTGGTGTGCAGGTCCCCCGATCCCCCCGCAGGATCTGACCGGGCTGGCCTGCCCAGGCAGACTTGCGCACATGCTAGACCACCACGATGGTGAGGCCATGCCCCCACACCGCAAGTTCCCAGCGGGCTTCACGGCTCGCGCCAGCCCTAGGAGACCGCGTCCTCCTGCCCACTGAGCAGAGTCGCATCGGACGTGACGGTGGTACAACAGAGCAGCCGGAAACCGGCGGCTACATGTTCGTCTTCCAATACGTACTGGTCGCCCTGAACGGTCTGCCCCGCCAGGACCTTGGCGGCGCAGGACAGGCAGCCTCCGCTGCGGCAGGAATAGGGCAGCTCGAAGCCAGCCCGCTCGGCGGCATCGAGGACGGTCTCGCCGGGTTCGCAGGGGAATTCCAGCCAGGTGTCGAGCACGACGTCATGCACCCGAAGCTGGTGCGCGGCGTCTGTGGCCTGGAAGGCGGCCCGATGGTGGGCGGTGCGGGTGGGGGCGTCCGCGGTCTCTGGGAGCGGGGGCAGGGGGCTTGGCGCGGGCGGCATCGCAGGTGGCGGTGTGGGCAGGGGCGCCGGCGGCGGCGTGGGCAAGG
>JAADHA010000644.1 GCA_013152105.1 Oligoflexia bacterium
AACATTCCGCTGAGTGAGCTTCACATCGTGACTCCCGATGGCACCGTGTTGGTGGCTCCGCCCATCCCCTGACGCTACGCTTCGCCTTCCCCTGTCCAGGTTCGTCCATGCGCGCGCACCAACGCCTCAGCTCCGGAGTGCGGGCCTTGCTGATGCTCACCATGTTCTGTGGCGCTGTCCTTGCGCCGGTCGTGGCGCGGGCCGCCGATGGCCTGTGGGTAGAGACGGCTCCGTTGGACAGCCGCGATCAGGCGGTGGCGATCCTGGCCGACGCCGGCTTGGACACGGACGCGGTCACGGCTCGTGTCGTGGGCCGCTTCATCAAGGGCTCGGGTTGGCGCTTCGTGGTGCGCGTCGAAGGCGCCCAGGATCTCTCCCAGGCGACCAGCCTTGCGCAAGCCTTGGCTGCTGCTGGCGGCACCCAGGTCCTGGTGCTTGAACAGCAGAACGGGCAGGTACACACGGTGGACCCGCTGGCGATCCCCCAGGCTGAAGGCGCCCTTGATGATGGGGCCGCACCCTCGAAGGACAGCGACCGATCCGGTACCAAGGATCAGGTCGTCGACGACGATCTTCCCAGCGCTCGTGGCGTCCTGCGCGCGGCGATCAAGGCCCACGGAGGATCGCAGGGGGGGATCGAGCTGGTAGAGCAGGCCACCGCCATCACGATGACCTTCGAACGTAAGCTTGCGGTGGATGACGGCCAGTTGGTGGCCCTCAATGAGTACGCTCGCCTGGGGGACGCGGTCCGACTAGATGTCGAGATCACCGAAGGCGTCGGGACCAACAGCACCACGATCATCACGCCGGAAAACCGCGCGTGGGTGGTCGTGGACGGCGAACCTTTGGCCCGCGATGTCGCCCGCACGCGCGAGGTGCTGGCCCGCTTCGCGCCGCGGGCCATTCTCGCGGTGCCCCTGGGTCTGGCTCGGGACATCGCCGAAGCCGCAGCCTGGCAGGACCTCGAGACCACCGCGATCGAACCGCTGGCCGGACGTGACCAACTTCGCCTGCAGCCGCGGACGCGCGCCGCCGTGACAGAGGGCCTGCTTGCAGCGTGGTTCGACGCCAAGTCCAGCCGCCTCAGTCAGGTGCAGTGGCAGTCGCCGGCAGGCTTGTTGACCTTCGGATTCGACGACTACGCCGAAGTGGCGCCGGGCCTCGTCGTGCCCTTTCACTGCACGGTCGGTCGAGACGGTCGGCCGGTCGAGTCGATCCAGATTACCGAGTTTGGCCTGGAACCGGAACTCTCGGCTGATCTCTTTGCGGACCCTTGAGAACGCTGCTTTCTGGAGTGCTGGTGGGTTGACAGCGGCAAGGCTCGTCAATATATACCAGCGCGCTCGGCCGCAGGTTCTCCTGATACCGAGTGGCCGGGACTCTTTCCCGCTGACGTAGCTCAACTGGCAGAGCAGCTGTTTTGTAAGCAGCAGGTTGCGGGTTCGAGTCCCACCGTCAGCTCCTGGTAAGACCTGGCAGCGCATTCCACCTCGGTGGACTTGACAGCGATGAATGGGGAGATGCCCGAGTGGTCAAAGGGAGCGGGCTGTAAACCCGCCGGCTTAGCCTACGGTGGTTCAAGTCCACCTCTCCCCACCACGCTGTCCCGAAGCGCACTCGCGGGAATAGCTCAGTTGGTAGAGCATCAGCCTTCCAAGCTGAGGGTCGCGGGTTCGAACCCCGTTTCCCGCTCCATCTCAGACGCCCTTCTCTTCTTCTTCTTCTCCTTCGCCCATGTAGCTCAGTTGGCAGAGCACCTCCTTGGTAAGGAGGAGGTCACCAGTTCAAGTCTGGTCATGGGCTCCACCTGAAAACCCGTTGTGCTTCTTCTCGGCCGCTCATGGCCATGCGCAGCGGGCTACTTCCTTTGTGATCGGACCGGCGTCCGACGGAGGCAGCCAACATGGCCAAGGAAAAGTTCGACCGCAGCAAGCCCCACGTGAACATCGGCACGATTGGCCACGTGGACCATGGCAAGACGACGCTGACCGCTGCGATCACGATGGTGCTCGCCGAGCAGGGCGGCGCGTCGGTGATGCGGTACGAAGACATCGACAAGGCGCCGGAAGAAAAGGCCCGCGGCATCACGATCAACACGGCGCACGTCGAATACTCGACGGAACACCGTCACTATGCGCACGTCGATTGCCCCGGGCACGCGGACTATATCAAGAATATGATCACCGGCGCTGCCCAGATGGACGGCGCGATCCTGGTGGTCTCCGCGGCCGATGGCCCGATGCCCCAGACCCGCGAACACGTGCTGCTGGCCCGTCAGGTCAACGTGCCCTACATCGTGGTCTACCTCAACAAGGTGGACCAGCTCGACGACGAAGAGCTGCTGGACCTGGTGGACATGGAAGTCCGCGAACTTCTCAGCGAGTACGACTTCCCCGGTGACGACATCCCTGTGATCCGCGGCAGCGCGCTGAAGGCTGTGGCGGGCGACACGGGCCCGACCGGTCGTCCGTCGGTCGTGGAGCTGATGGCGGCGGTGGATTCCTACATCCCGACGCCAGTGCGGGACATCGACAAGCCCTTCCTGATGCCGGTTGAAGATGTGTTCAGCATCTCTGGTCGTGGAACGGTGGCGACGGGCCGTGTCGAACGCGGCATCGTCCACACCGGCGAACAGGTCGAGATCGTGGGCATCACGGACACCCGGACGACCGTCGTGACCGGTGTGGAGATGTTCCGGAAGATCCTGGACGAGGGTCGTGCCGGTGACAACGTCGGCCTGCTGCTGCGCGGTGTCAAGCGTACCGAGGTCGAGCGCGGCCAGGTAGTGGCCAAGCCCAAGTCGATCACGCCGCACACCAAGTTCATGTGCGAAGCCTACATCCTCAAGAAGGACGAAGGCGGTCGCCACAAGCCCTTCTTCAACGGCTACCGTCCGCAGTTCTACTTCCGGACGACGGACGTGACGGGCTGCATCGAGCTGCCCGAGGGCACCGAGATGGTGATGCCGGGCGACCACGTCAACCTGCAGGTCGAGCTGATCACGCCCATCGCCATTGAAGTGCAGCTTCGCTTCGCCATCCGCGAAGGTGGTCGCACCGTTGGCGCGGGTGT